>NZ_FXTM01000003.1 GCF_900182585.1 Balnearium lithotrophicum
CTTTTCAAGTTCTTGGAAAAATCGTTTCCCACTCCTGCTGCTTTTTGTAGAATAAACCTTTGCAAAGCCTATTCTGGTGAATTTATCTATTGCTGAAAACTGGTAGAAGGTTTTTCCGCACCAGTAGAGGTATTTGACATCTATGAGGACTGTTCCGGGTTTATCGGCTCTAAGTCCTCTTCTGGTGCGGTTCTTTTTCCCTATTTGTTTTCTTTTCTTAAAGTTCCATGTGAGTTTTCTGGTTCTTTCTATCAGATTGTTTCTCTTTAAAACTCTGTAGATGGTTGAAGGAGAGACTTTTATGTCGAGGTATTTTTCTATAAAGACTGATATTTTTTCTTTGCTCCAGGTAGGGAATTTTTCTCTTACTGTGATTATGAGGAATTCAAGTTCTGGTTCTATCTGAGGTTGTCTTACTCTGTGAGGTCTTTTGTTTCTGTCTTTGAGGCCTTCTAAACCGTACTTTTTGTATCTATTTTTCCACTTGTAGAAGGTAGTTGGACTTATTCCGAAGTATCTGCAGGTTAGTCTTGCATTTTGGTGTTTTTCGTAGTGTTGAATCCATTTAAGTCTTTTTCTCACGTTTGGGTCTTTTGTTAGGTCGAGTTTGGTTTTGATTTTCGTTCCTCTTTTGATTGTTTTTTTGAAGGGTGTATTTGATATGTGCAGGGATGCACCTTTGAATTTCTTTAATTGTTTCATTGGTGGACACCTCCTTTTGTTGGAGTTTAAATCTTATTTTAGGGTGTCCACCTTTTTTCTGAACTTCAGTAACACCTTTTTCGAGTTTAGTAGGTAGTAACTACTATATTTCTCTAATCCTACTTGGTTTCTAAACGTTGTTTTATTAAAGATATCTGCATCTTTTTATGATAGTTAAAATATTTTTCAGAGTTTTACTTTGATTGTTATAAATGCAACAAGAGCAACTTCAATAATTGAAGTTGCTGTGGACGATGTACACAGGGGCATCAGTAGAGGATTACCAGAATATAGATAACCCAGGGAAGTTAATACTCCAAAAGAAGGAAATATGGTAAGCTTTTTGAATTTACCACCTTTAAAAAACAGAAAAAGAAGAAAAGAAAGGCTGTTAAGAATTAGACACCTTAAACTTAAGAGATTTAACTGAAAGTTGGGAAAATATTTGAGATAAAAGAACGGAACTTGAGCAGAAAGGAGAAAAAAGAAGGAGAAGATACCAATTTGCAGTTTATACTTTTCAATCAGTTGCGAAAGCTCCCTCTTTTCCAAGTAGAAAACCTCTATTTTTAAGAGTTTCCTCCTCAAGCTCAACGAGTTCATAGAGTTTCTCGCTATAAATTCTCTTTACTAGGGAGGCATTTAGAGCATGTCCCGTTTTATAGGCTGTTATTTTTGCAAGTAGGGGATAACCTAAAATGTATAAATCCCCTATTAAATCAAGAGTTTTGTGGGCAACGAATTCGTTTTCTATTCTTAATCCCCCTTCATTAATAATCCCATTGTTGTCTATTACAATAGCATTCTCTAAACTACCTCCCTTAGCCAAACCCGCAGCCCTAAGTTTTTCTACCTCATTGTAAAAACAGAACGTCCTTGCTTTTGCAATCTTTTTGAAGTTCTCAATGCTGTGGGTATATGTAATTCTTTGATACTGTACCTTCTTATAGGAGTGGTTAAAGGAAATTGTATTGTCTATTACGAGTTTATTGTTCGGTTCTGCGTAAATTCTCTTGTTCTCAAATTCAATTAAAACTTCCTTTCTTAGGAAAGCATACTTTCTCTTCTTTTTAAGCTCCCTAATTCCAGTTTCCTCAAAGAGGAGAATGTAAGGTGCGGAGCTCCCATCCAAAATTGGAATTTCCTCAGAATCCAAAAACACAAATAGGTTGTCTATTCCAAAGGCAGAAAGTGCAGCCATAAGGTGCTCAACGGTTTGAACACTAATCTCCCCGTTTGATAAGTTTGTGGCATAGAAGAGTTTTGAGAGGTACACAGGCGATGCTTTAATAGAGGGAGAACCTTTTATATCTGTTCTAATAAAAACAATTCCTGTATCTGCTGGAGCAGGTGAGAGTTTTACGTTTACTTTCCTTCCCGTATGAAGACCAATTCCGCTGAACTTGACCTCTTTAGAAATCGTCCTCTGATAAACCTGCATTTAACTCTCCAAAGAATTTGGGAAATTATACGGAGAAATAGCCCAATTTCGCTTCCTAAATCTATTTCTGATTTGCAAAATTGCATTTCTACTTACAGAGACCGCACACTTTACAACCGGGGAAACAGGCTGGAGTTGCTTTTCTTTCATAAGTATTTCGATACTCCCTCCAGAGATACTCTTTGTCAATTCCACTCTCTATGAAGTCCCAGGGAAATACTTCTTCCTTTTCCCTTTCCCTGGTGTAGAGCTCCTCAAACGGCAGCCCCATTTCCTTTATTACTCTTCTAAAGGGAGCTCTCTCCTTTACGCTCTTAACTGCTGCCTTACCAATTCTTGTATCTCCCCTTGAAATAATTGCTTGGAGAACTACTTCCTTTGGTTTCTCGTAAGTCAGTGAAACTCCAGGTAGTTTTCTAACCAACTTTGAAATCTTCTTTAACTTCTTTTCTATAGTTCCCTTACTGTTCAATCCGTACCACTGAAAGGGGGTGAAGGGCTTTGCAATTACTGGATTAATACTTAGATGAACCTCTCCCCTTTTTCCTTTTTCCTTCCAAAAGGGAGTAGCTATTTTCACAAACTTCCCTGCCATTTCGGGAATTTTTTCGATATCCTCATCCGTTTCTCCTGGAAGACCTATTAAAAAGTAGAGCTTTAAATTCTCAGCCCCGCTCTCCAAGCACTTTTCCGCAAACTCAAAGTACCTCTCATCCTTAACCTTTTTATTAATTGAAAATCGAAGTTCCTCAGAACCGGCCTCAGGAGCAAGGGTTACTGTCTTTTGTCCCGATTCCTTGAGTATTTCAAATATAAATGGAGATGTTGATGAGGCTTTCATAGATGAAAAAGAGGCTCTCATACTGCACTTTTTCAGTACCTTATAGAGCTCCTCCATTCTTGAATAGTCTGTAACTCCAGCACCTATTAAACCAACTCTACTAACGTATTTTGAAGCAATCTCTATTTCCCTCTCAACAACACTAATATCCTTTTCCCTGTAGGGAAGTCCCATATAGGAGGCAACACAGAATCTGCACTTTTCTACGCATCCCCTGTTGAGCTCTATCAGAAACATCTCGTTGAATGTTGTACTTTCTGATATAAAACACGAGTGGGAAGGTGTAATCCTAAAAATTGGAGAACGATAAATTTTTCTCCTCTCTCCTGAAATTGAAACAACCTTTAGGCCATCGTAGCTGAACGTATAATTCTCACTCAATACTACATTATCAAATTTCTCTAAACTCTCAATAGAAGGTTTTTCTACTAAAGATTGAAAAACTTCCTCTATACGTCCCTCAGCTTCTCCCAAGTAAACTGCGTCTAAAATGGGCAAGAAGGGGACTGGGTTGTAGTAAAGGCCTATTCCTCCACCTATTATCAAAGGGGAATTTTTTCTTTTTTCCCTTAATGGCTCAATTTCCCAGTTTAAGAGGAGCTCCACAATCTTAAAAAGGTGATTTTCATACGTTACTGTAAAGGCAATTACGTCAAACTCTTTAGGATTAAGTTCTAAAAAGTAGGAACTTTCCATTTCTTCAAAAATAAGGTCGCAGCTTATACCCTCTATTGAATTTAAGAGGGAATAGATTCTGTGGAGGGAAAGGCTTGAAAATCCAACGTTTTCAGCTCCTGGATATACAAGTAAAATCTTTAAATTTCCCTTTTTGTAGACAAGGTGTTGACATTCACGGACAAGGGTTAACTCTGACATTAAACTCCTAAACAAGAACTGTTTTCAACAAAAATACTTCGGAATAAATGAAAAAGCCACCCTTTCGGGTGGCCTATATTGGAAATTTTAGAGAAAATTCTAATTACTTCTCCTTATTTTCATCTCCTTTATCCTCTTTCTTCTTCTCTTCCGGCTCTTTAACGATAATCTTAACTTCCTTCCTTGCTGCTTCAGCCTTTGGAAGCCTTATTTCAAGAACTCCCTTATCGTAGTAGGCCTCAATTCCTTCCTCTTTTACCTCAACAGGTAACGGAATTACTCTTTGGAACTCTCCATAGAAAGTTTCACTGAAGAACACGTTGTCCTTTTCTTCCTTCTGCTCCTGCTTTTTGACACCACGGATAATTAAGTAGTTCCCTCTAACCTTTACATCAATGCTGTCTTTATCAAGGCCGGGCATTTCAGCCTTTACTACTAACTCATCCGGCGTTTCGTACATTTCAATTTTTGGTTCAAAACCTGCTTCAAATCCGGGAAACTCCCTTCCGAATCCTCCAAATCCCCTCATCATTTCAGACATCATTCTCTCAATCTCTTGGAAGTGTCTGAACATATCCTCAAAGGGGTCAAACCCTCTCCTACCTCTTCCAAAGAATCCTCCAAACATCTCTCCCTCCTTCAATTAGGTTTTAGTTTAGTTTAAATCTAACTTTAAATTAAGTAAAAGTTTTTTATAAGTCAACTATTTGACTCCAAACTTTTTCCTCTTTTCTTTTACAAATTTTTTGATTTCTCTCAATCCCCCTGCATTGACAACGTCCTTTTTCTCAACCCATCCCCTCCTTGCAGTTCCAACTCCCAACTTTATCATCCACATGTGGTCTGTATGGTGGGAGTCTGTGCTTATTACAAGTTTTGCTCCAAACTTTACGGCCAACCTACAGTGAGCATCCCTTAAGTCAAGTCTGTTGTAGTAGGAGTTAACTTCAAGAGCAGTTCCCGTTTCTGCCGCCGTTTTCATTATTTTCTCAATGTCTAAGGGATAGCCGTCCCTCTGGCCTATTATCCTACCCGTAGGATGGGCTATCGCATTGACGTAAGGGTTGTTCATTGCCCTTATTATTCTCTCTGTATTATCCTGAGAGAACCTTGAGTGGATGGCTGCAACTACAAAATCCAATTCCTTTAAAATCTCGTTGGGATAGTCCAACGAACCGTCGGGGAGTATATCAACCTCTGCACCCTTTAAAACTCTTATCTTTCCCTTGTACTTCTCGTTTATTTTGTCTATCTCGTAGTTCCTCCTCTCCAAATCCTCCTCTGAAAGCCCGTTGGCAACCTTTAGACTCTTTGAGTGGTCCGTTATTGCTATGTATCTGTATCCCATCTCAATTGCCTTTTTAACGTAGTCCTCAATGGTTGATGCACCATCAGACCAGTTTGAGTGAATGTGAAGGTCTCCCTTTATCTCACTGTAATCAACAAGTTTTGGGAGTCTGTGCTCTAAGGCTGCTTCAATTTCTCCGGTATCCTCCCTTATTTCAGGTGGTGGAGTATCCATTCCTAAAGCGCTGTATATTTCCTCTTCCGTCCTTCCAGCAATCTTTTCATTCCCTTTAAAAAGACCATACTCGTTCAGTTTCAACCCCAACTTTAAACAAATTGTCCTTAAGTGAATGTTGTGAGCTTTTGAGCCTGTAAAGTACTGGAGTGCTGCTCCGTACGATTCGGGTTCTATCACCCTTAAATCAACCTGCTCTCCCTCCTCAACAATAACCGTGGCCTTCTTTGTTCCCTTCCAGAGAATCTCTTTAACATTTGGAAGGTTAACGAAGGCATCTATTATTTCTAAGTTCTTTCCCGTCGCAAGAATGTCTATATCACCTACCGTCTCCTTCATTCTCCTTGTTGAACCACAGACCGAAATCCTCTCAACGGCCGAATGCTCCTTTAACTGGTCTATGATTTTGTCTGCAATGAATACTGCAACCCCTAAGAGAATTCTTCCACCACTACTTTCAAGGAGCTCTATTCCCTTTTTAATCTTCTCAACCTTTTTCACTCCAAAACCGGGAAGTTTCAGTAAATCCCCCCTTTCTATTGCCCTCTTTAAATCCTCAATACTCCTAATTCCCAATTTATCGTAGAGAAGCTTAACCGTTTTAGGACCAACTCCAGGAATATCCAGTAGTGTGAATACGGTATCCGGAACCTGCTGTTTTAACTTTTCAAATTCCTCTATCTTTCCTGTCCTGAGAAACTCAAGGATTTTTGCCTGTAACCTCTGGCCTATTCCCGGAAGCTGAGAGAGCTTTCCTTCCTTTGCAAGTACTTCAATATCCTCTGATAAGTCCCTAATTAGCCTTGCTGCATTCCTGTAAGCCCTTATATGGTAAGGATTATCCCCCATAAATTCAAGAATGTCGGCCCACTTATCAAAAATGTCTGCTAATTCCTTGTTCTTCACCTTACCCCCCTCCTAACACATTTAACTTTAAATTATAATTTTCCCATTATGAGTGAAGGGAAATTAAAAAGGGACAACTTTTGTTTTGTCTGTGGAAAGGAAAATCCAAGGGGAATGCATCTCTCCTTTGAAAAGAAAGAAGACTGCGTAACTGCAAGATTTTCCCTTCCCAACTACTATCAGGGTTACGAAAACGTTATCCACGGTGGCATAATCTCACTCATTCTTGACGAGGCTATGGCCTACCTTCAATCCCTCGAAGAAAGGTTTTTAACGGGAAAAATAACTGTTAAATTCCACTCTCCCCTCTATGCGGATGAAGAGGTTGAGGTAAAAGCCTGGATTGAGTCGGACAGGAGGAAATACAAGATAACTAAGGCAGTTATGAAGAAATTGAACGGCAAAACCGTTGCAGAGGCAGAAGCCCTCATGTTTGTTTTGAAGGAGAGTAAGGAATGAGAACAAAGCTCCTGATTTTTCTCGTTTTACTAATACCTGGAATTCTCCATTCTCAGGAAGTAACCGTTCTTACAGACTCTGCCTCTGTAAGGGAAGTTCCATTCGGAAAAATAGAGAAGACGTTAGATAGGGGAAGTGAGAGGGAACTTGGAAATGTACTCCAGTTTTGGGGGAAAATGGAGGACGGTTGGATTAACCTTGACTACTGTAACTATACACTACCCCTTTTAAAAAAAACGGGAGAAATTCAGTTAGAGTACTCAATAATTTCTGAACCCATAAAGATTGACGGCATTAACTTAAACAGAGGAGATGTTGTCTATTTCTCAGGAAAAGGCGTTTTTTTCATCTTTAATAATAGAATTTTTCCAATAGGACAGTTTAGATTTAACATTAATAGGGAGGTCTATTCCATTTCTGTTTTAAACAGGAATTCAATCCTGTCCGATGGGGAAAAGTCTGTTAAAGTTAAGGCAGGTTCGGTTATTTTAAAGGGAGATTCAGGATTTATCTACAAAAACCATTTCTATACTCAATTAATCCCTGTAAAGCCAAAGGATAATATTGATAAAAGTCAGGTTTTAAAAGAGATAAACAAAGTTATTGATGTTTTTAACAGTGCAAAGCTCTCCTCGCCTTTAGCAGAGAGGTTAGGCTACTATGCAAAGACTCTTCCGATTAAGAGCTCCGACTTAGAGTTCTTCAACTCCCCAAACGGTTTAGGTGTGAGGGTAAAGATAAAGTATGAGTTCTTTACGAAGGATGGTTCTCCCATTCTTGGAAGGAAAACGAGGCTCTTTCTCAAAAAGAGTAACTATGAGTTCTGGCGCCACATCTCTGAATCTCTCTTTCATTCTGGTGTAAGGAGTTTTGTTGACTTGGAGATTTTTAGGTTTGACGGAAAAAACTCCTTTGAAGACTCTGGATTTGTTGTCTCGAGTTATCATATGTACAAGTACGGATACCTGAAGAACTGGAAGTCCTTTTTGGAAAACTCTGAATCAAATCTTAGCGATGATTTGTGGTTCTTTGCAGACGAGGTTTACGAGAGGTTGGAAAATGATTAGGGAAAATTTTGAAAAAATTAAGGAAAAAATTGAAAAAAGCTGTTTGAGAGTAGGAAGGAGTCCTGAGGAAGTTAAGATTCTTGCTGCTACAAAGACAAGAACCCCCGACGAAATTAGAGAGGCTTACGAAGCAGGAGTTAGACTTTTTGGGGAAAACAGAGTTCAGGAGGCAAGGGAGAAGATTCCTGAACTTAAGGACTTAAGAGATGCAGAGTGGCACATGATAGGCCATCTTCAAACAAACAAGGTAAAGTATGCAGTAGAGCTCTTTAACTGGATTGAAACGATAGATAGAAGGGAGCTTGTTGACGAAATCGTTAAAAGATTGGAGAAAAAGGGATTAGAGAGGATAAAGGGACTAATTGAAGTAAAACTCTCTCCTGAGGAGTCAAAGCACGGCTGTTCTCCAGAGAAGGTTGAGGAGCTCCTTTCCTACACTTTAGAGTTTCCACAGATAGAAATTTTAGGTTTTATGACAGTTCCTCCCTACCTTGAAAATTTGGAGGAGGTTAGACCTTACTTTAGGAAGTTAAGGGAAATTAGGGATAAGATGGAAGAAGTGTTTGGCAGGAAATTTCCGGAGCTCTCCATGGGAATGTCCCACGACTTTACAGTCGCAGTTGAAGAGGGAGCAACAATTGTTAGGATAGGAACGGCACTATTTGGAGAAAGGAAATACTAATTGGAGGATAGTATGAAGAAAGAGTTAATAGTTTACGTTAAAAGTCCTGAGAATAAAAAGGTTGTAACCGCTGCACTTGAATCTGGAGTCAGTGCAATTCTCCTTGATAAGCCTGAAAGTAAGAAGGTTAAATCCCTTGCAAAAGTTAAAACGATTGCTCCAGATGGGGACTACAAGTTGGGAGAGGAGTTTGTAATTGTTGAGATAAGGGGAAAGGAGGATGAAGAGAGGGCTGCAGAGCTCCTTAAAAAGGGAAAGAAGGTTATAGTTAAGACTACGGACTGGACGATTATTCCCCTTGAAAACCTCTTAGCCCAGGGAGATGAGGTTTACGCCTGGGTTAGAAATTCTAAAGAGGCTGAAACTGCAATAACGATTTTGGAGAAGGGGGTTAAAGGAGTAGTCCTTGACACAGAGGATGTAAATGAAATTAAGGCTACCGGAGAAGCAATAAGTTTAGTAGGGGAGAACGTTAAGTTAGAAGTTGCAAGGATAAAGAGGGTTAAACCGATAGGAATGTGCGACAGGGTCTGTATAGACACCTGTTCAAACATGAAGAGGGGTGAGGGAGCTCTTGTTGGAAATTCCTCTGCAGGAATGTTCTTAGTTCACGCAGAAACGGAGTCAAATCCTTACGTTGCTGCAAGGCCTTTCAGGGTTAACGCAGGCGCAGTTCACATGTACGTAAGGCTTCCGGGAGGAAGAACCAAGTACTTGGCCGAAATAGAGAGCGGTGATGAAATTATGATTTACAACTACAAGGGAGAGGGAAGGATTGCCTATGTAGGTAGAGCAAAGGTTGAAAGGAGACCTATGCTCCTCATTGAGGCTGAAACTGAGGATGGAAAGAAAGTAAGTGGAATACTCCAAAATGCGGAAACCATAAGATTAACCTCCCCTAAAGGTGAACCGATTTCCGTTGTTGACCTAAAGGAGGGGGATGAAGTTTTGGTTTACACTGAGGAGCCGGGAAGACACTTTGGAATGAAGGTTAAGGAAACGATTGTTGAAAAGTAGGGGGAATTATGGGAGATGAGTTCTTTAGGGAGTTGATGGCGGATGCCCTTGGAAAGTCGCCTGAGGAGCTATCTGAACTTTTAGGAGAAAATCCAAAAGTTTGCGACGTTTTTGTCCAGAGAGTTTACTTGGACGACTCCCTTCAAAAGTTTGAGTGGGGAGTTTCGGTTGTAAGGTTAAACGGAGATGATATTGAGGAGGCCTCGACCTACGGGGTCTTCCACAGGTGGAGTTTGGCAAGGAAGTACGGAAGGGCTCTAAAGGAGTTCTTTGAAAGTAAAGGTTACGAAACTCACTTAAAAGGGGAGCTTGGAGAATGAGGGTTCTTGTTACGGGAGGAGCCGGCTTTGTAGGTTCAAACTTGGTTTTGGAGCTCCAAAAAAGATTCCCTGACTGGGAAGTTTTTGTCCTTGACGACTTCTCTTCCGGTTACTTTAAAAACTTGGTTGACTTTAGAGGGGAAACGATAACAGGTTCAATAACTGAGAGGGAAACTGTAGAAAGGTTGAAGAAGTACAGGTTTGATGTAATCTTCCATCAGGCTGCAAACGTCGATACAACAGATACAAACCAGAGAAGAATGATGGAAGTTAACTGTGAGGCCTTTAAGGAGCTCCTCGAAGTTGTAAGGGAGTCCAAGGGGAGGATAGTCTACGCCTCATCAGCTGCCGTTTACGGAAATACTCCTCCTCCCATGAAGGTAAATGAGGGACTAAAGCCTGAAAACGTCTACGGTTTTTCAAAGCTCTCTATGGACATGTACTCTTACAGGTTTATGAGGGAAAACCCAACCGTTCCCGTTGTAGGGCTCAGATACTTCAACGTTTACGGTCCAAGGGAAACCCATAAGGGGAAAATGGCAAGTATGGTTCTCCAGCTTACAGTCCAGATACTAAAGGGGAAAAGACCGAGGCTGTTTAAGTGGGGAGAACAGAAGAGGGATTTTGTTTACGTTATGGACTGCGTTGAGGCAAACATAAGGGGAGCATTTTCTGAAAGGAGTGGAATTGTTAACGTTGGAACGGGAAGGGCAAGAAGTTTTAACGAAGTAGTAGAAATAATAAAGAAAACATTAGGCGTTGATGCTGAGACTGAGTACTTTGATAACCCCTACGACTTCTATCAAAACTATACAGAGGCCGATTTAACAGAGACGAAGGAGATATTGGGCTGGTATCCTCAAACTCAGATAGAGGAGGGAATTCCCCTCTACGTTCAGTGGATAAAGGAAAACGTCAATTGGGAAAAGCTCCCATACTGAGGGAGCTCCCCTTCTCTTTCTACAAGAGTTAAATCTTAAGTAAGAATACTTTATATCAAAAAGATTAAAAAGAAATTTTAGAAAAGTTGACAAAATTCTGAAACAGAATTAACTTCATTTTTAGAAGTTAATTGGAGGGTGGAACTGTGATTGATAAGGATACTCCCGTTTACATGATAAGTGTTGTTGCAAAAATTGCTGGTGTCCACCCCCAGACTCTCAGGTTTTACGAAAACGAAGGTCTCATAAAACCCTCAAGAACCGAGGGAAAAACGAGACTCTACTCTGAAAGGGACCTGTTAAGGATAAAGAGAATTGTTTCTCTTACCCGTAAAAAGGGCGTTAACGTTGCAGGAACCCATCTAATACTAAATCTTGAGGACGATTTAGAAAACCTATTTAACGAAATTTCCAAGAGGATTGATGAGGAAACAAAAAAGCTCCTCATATCAATCTTAGAGGAGCTCAACTTCAGTGAGCTTGATAAGGAGAGAATTTTAGAAATCCTAAAAAAATAGAAGGAGGGAAGAGATGAACATCTGGGACGTTTTAAGTGGAAGGGCAAAGGATGCAGTTTTGCTCTCCCAGGAGATTGCAAGGCAGTTAGGCGATAGGTACGTAGATACTGAGCACCTCTTACTTGCAATGGTTGAACTTCCAGGTTCACCTATACTTGACATTTTCACACTTGCAGGATTTGACCCTGTAAGGGCTAAAAAGTTCATCAGGGAGCAGGTAGACAGGGTTGGAAGACTCGGAATCCCAAGTTCCAGATACATGGAACATGAGGAAATTTACATAACTCCTACCCTCAAAAAGGTCTTTGATGCTTCGTTAGACATTGCCCGTCAGATGAAGGCAAGGAGTATTGACTTAGAACACCTGTTCTTGGCATTCTACGAAGTTCCTGAAGGAATGGCCTACAGAATTCTCATCAAATTTGGACTTGAAAAGGACGAGGCCGTTAGAGCTGTTAAGAAGTACAGGGAAGGAAGAGCAAAAGTATCCCGTGAGATTGGAGCAAAGGCTAAGGGAGGAGGAAGGCAGGTTCCAGAGGTTCTCAGGAAGTACGGAATCGACCTTACAGGTTTAGCAGAGGAAGGGAAGTTAGACCCAGTTATCGATAGGGAAAATGAAATCAAGAGGGTTATCCAGATTCTCTCCCGTAGAACAAAGAACAACCCTGTCTTAGTTGGTCCTGCAGGTGTTGGTAAAACCGCAATTGTTGAGGGTGTTGCTCAGAAGATTGCAAACGGTGAGGTTCCGGAAAACTTAAAGGATAAGAGGATAGTTGCCCTTGATATGGCAGCCCTTGTTGCTGGAACGAAGTACAGAGGTGAGTTTGAGGAAAGACTAAAACAGGTTCTTGATGCCGTTAAGGAGGAAGGAAACATCATTCTCTTCATTGATGAGCTCCATACCGTTGTTGGAGCTGGAGCAGCTGAAGGTTCAATGGATGCTGCCAACATCATGAAACCTGCACTTGCCCGTGGAGAGTTTAGAGTTATTGGAGCTACAACTGCAGACGAGTATAGAAAGTACATTGAGAAGGATCCGGCACTTGAGAGGCGTTTTGCTCCTGTTTGGGTAGGCGAGCCCGACATTGATACCGCAATACTCATGCTTAAAGGTCTAAGGCCAAAGCTCGAGGAGCACCACAGGGTAAAAATTACTGATGAAGCTATAGAGGCAGCAGTTAAACTCTCCAAAAAGTACATTCAGGGAAGATACCTACCCGACAAGGCAATTGATGTCCTTGACGAAGCTTGTGCAAGGAAAAAGATTGAGGCTACTTACAGCTCTCCAGAGCTCTCCGAGTTAAAGGATAAGCTCCACGCTTTAAGGGCTGAGCTCGATGAAGCCGTTAAGAACGAGGAGTTTGACAAGGCTGCCAAGCTCAAGAAGGAGATTAAGGACATTGAGGAAAAAATTAAGGAGCTTGAGAAGAAGATAGAAAAGAGAAGTGAAGAGGGAGAAGTTCCCGTTGTAACGGCTGAGGACGTTGCTGAAGTTATATCTGAAATGACAGGAATTCCGACCTCCAAGCTTCAGGAGGAGGAAGTTCAGAAACTCCTCAGAATGGAGGAGGAGCTCCACAAGAGGGTAATTGGTCAGGAGAGGGCTATCAAAGCAGTTTCTGAGGCAATTAGGAGGGCAAGGGCAGGACTTCAGCCTGCACACAGACCACTTGGAAGCTTCCTCTTTCTTGGACCTACCGGGGTAGGTAAGACAGAACTTGCAAAGGCCCTTGCAGAGTACCTATTCGGTGATGAGAGTGCAATCATCAGGCTTGATATGTCTGAATACATGGAGAAACATGCCGTTTCCAAACTCATAGGAGCTCCTCCAGGATACGTAGGATACGAGGAGGGAGGTCAGCTAACAGAGGCCGTTAGGAGGAAGCCTTACAGCGTAATTCTCCTTGACGAGATTGAAAAGGCACATCCTGACGTATTCAACATTCTACTCCAGATTCTTGACGATGGAAGGCTTACAGATGCCAAGGGTAGGACTGTTGACTTCAGCAACACTGTGATAATCATGACGAGTAACGTGGGTTCTGAGTACCTCATGAACCTCTCCAAGGAGGAGTTTGAGAAGAACTACGATAAGATTAAAGAGCAGATAATGAACCAGCTGAAGGCAAGGTTCAGGCCCGAATTCCTCAACAGGATTGACGAGATTATCATCTTCCATCCGTTAAGTGAAGAGGAGATTAAGAAGATTGTTGATATTCTCATTGATAGGCTCAACAAAAGACTTGAGGAGAGGGGAATTAAGGTTGAGCTTACAGAAGCTGCTAAGAGCGAACTTGCTAAAAGAGGTTACGTTCCTGAGTTTGGTGCAAGGCCTTTGAGGAGGACAATTCAGAGGGAGATTGAAACTCCGTTGTCCGTGAAGATTCTTGAGGGAAGCGTTAAGGAGGGAGATACAGTAGTAGTTGACTACGACAAGGATAAGGGTGAGTTTACCTTTGAGGTTAGGAAAGAGGAGCTCCCTCCAAAGAGTGCCGAAATCAAGACTGCCGAAGAGGAGAAAAAGGAAGAAACTAAGGAAGAAAACAAAGAGGAGTAATTCAGGGGGCTTCTGCCCCCTTTAATAATTTTTAAAAAAAGAAGGATAGAAAAGAGCTTATAAGAAAGGTTGCCTACAAAATCTGGGAGATTACAGGAAAGGGTGATGAAAGAACTCTTCAAAACTGGCTCGATGCTGAGGATATTGTAAACATGGTACTGTCATACTACAAGGAAGATGAAGAGGAAGCAGAATTTGGATGTGGATACCGCCACAGACACCGTTTTAGAGGATATTAGAGAGCAAGTAAACTGTTGCAGAGAAACTTGTTATCAGGGTTAAAAGCAAAAGGACGTTTGTAGGAAGTTTATTTTTTTGTTCACCTAAAATTTTTCTATTATTTCCCAAAATTAAGAGGAGAAAGCTCATAACAGGAAGAAGTATTCCATCCAAAACCTGACTGTAGAAGAGAGCATCTACTGCTGATATTGGGGAAAAGTCAATAAAGTCGCCGATTAAAAGAGAAGATAGGAAAACAAAATAAAATCCCCTTGCATCACTAACTCTGTTTTCAAGACCTTCCCTCCAACCAAATGTATCTGCTACTGCATAGGCTGTTGACCCAGCCAAAACAGGCACTGCAAGGAATCCAGATACTAAAACGCCAAGACTGAAAATTAAAAAAGCATACTCTCCAGCTACAGGTTTGAGGGCAAGAGCAGCATCTGAAATCTCCTCTATGTTCTTCTGGTTGTGGAGCATGACTGCAGATGAGACTATTATTGCATAGGCAATAATATTTGAATATACCATTCCTAAGATAGTATCCCACTCTGCCACCTTTGCCTGAGCTACCGTTGCATGTTCTTCCTTTTCCTCCGATGCCTGCCAGAAAATCATGTACGGAGAAATTGTCGTCCCTAAAAGACCTAAGGCAGAGAGAAGAAAGGCTATTTTGAAATCTATATGGGGAATAAATGTACTTAGTAAAAGGCTCTTTACATGAGGTTTTGACATAATCGCTGATAGAATGTAAAGGCTTAAAATACTGGTTAACCCAATGAGAACTTTCTTAACAGTTCTATAACGTTTAAACGTTACTAAATAGGCAATCAGAGCTGTTATTGGGACCAAGTAGTAAATGCTTTTAACACCTGTTAGAATCTGAAAAATAGATGCAACTGCCTCTAGATCGGCTCCAATTGTTAATATGTTAGCAACCGAGAGTAGAAGAACAATTCCGTACGTAAATTTTTTAGGATAGAACTTACTGAGGATTTCAGGAAGGCTCTTTCCAGTTACTAATGCCAACTTTGCTGCAGTATTTTGAACTGCTATCATCATTGGTGTTGAAAGAAGTAAAAGCCATAGCTGAGAAAATCCTGTTGTAGCACCAACTATCGTATAGGTGAGTATTCCTGCAGGGTCATCTCCTGCCCCACCTGTTATTATCCCAGGCCCTAATTTTTTTAGCCTCTCCTTTACTCTTTCTTTCAATTATTTTCTCCTATTTGGTATAGTTGTAAATATACAACGAAATTCATGGGGGAAGCTGTGGAAAATTTGAGTTTTTCAGTGCCATTAGATGTCCCTGAAGAAAGAAAAGAAGATTTCATTAAAAACATGAATGAAATCACAAAAGGAACGGGAAGATTAATGCTGTTTGCAGGAGACCAAAAAGTTGAACACCTAAACGATGACTTCTACGGAGAGAACATTCCTATTGATGACTCACAGCCGGAGCACCTTTTTAGAGTAGCCTCCATCGCTAAAATTGGAGTTTTTGCAACCCAGCTTGGACTAATAGCAAGGTATGGGGAAAAGTACCCTAATGTTCCCTATTTGGTGAAAATAAATTCAAAAACAAACTTAACACCTTACGAAATAAGGGACCCTGTAAGCTTAGCCTGGTACTCCTTTGAGGATGTTGTTGATTTTAAGGAAAAGAGCGGTCTCAAAATCTACGGAATTGGATACACCGTTTATTTAGGAAGCGAGTTTGAACACTTAATGTTAAAGGAAGCTGCATCTTTAGTTCATGCAGCTCACAGTGAAGGAATGGTTGCAGTTTTGTGGATGTACCCAAAGGGAAAGGCTATAAAGAACGAACACGATCCTCACTTAATAGCAGGTGCGGCCGGCGTTGCAAACTGCCTTGGAGCCGACTTTGTTAAGGTGAAGGTTCCGATTATAAACGGAAAAAAATCTGCAGAGGCTTTGAGAGAAGCAGTTTTAGCAGCAGGAAATACAGGTGTTCTGTGCGAGGGAGGAAAGAAGGAGAATCCTGAGGAGTTTCTAAGGGAGCTCTACGAGCAAATTCACATTGGTGGAACCAGAGGAAACGGAACGGGAAGAAACATTCACCAGAATACGATAGAAGATGCCGTTAGAATGGCAAATGCGATATACGCCATAACCATCGAGAATAAAACAGTTGATGAAGCTTTAACTATTCTTAGAGAATCTCCTGTTTAGAACCTTTTAGAGAGGATTTTCCCGTTTCTGTCAATATCGTACACGTACGGAATTCCCGTTGGGATTTCAACGTTCATAATTTCCTCAGGAGAGTACTTTTCCAAGTACATAACTATTGAACGAAGGGAATTCCCGTGGGCAACAACTAAAACGTTTCTCCCATCGGTTACGTCCTGAAGAATTGCTCTTTTTAAAAATGGTACAGTTCTATTTGCCGTATCCTCCAGTGACTCACCATGAGGAGGAATGTGGTAACTTCTCCTCCAAAGGTGGACAATCTCCTTTCCGTAAATCTCCCTCGTTCTGTCCTTGTTAAGACCTTGAAGATCTCCGTAGAACCTCTCGTTAAGGGCAGCATCCCTTATAACAGGGATTTCTGTATCCAAAACCTGAAGAATAATCTCAAGAGTCTCTATAGCCCTTATCAGAACAGACGTGTATGCCACATCAAAGGCTATACCCGAGTACTTTAATACCTCTCCTGCAAATTTTGCTTCCTCTCGTCCTTTTTCTGTTAAGGGAACATCAGTCCAGCCTGTAAATCTGTTCTGTAGGTTCCACAACGATTGACCATGTCTAACAAGAACCAACTTTGCCATTTAATCCTCTCTGTAGATTAATTCTTTTCTATCCCTTCTGTTAAACTCCGGTTGAAGGGTAACGTGGTTTATCCCAAACTTCTCCTTGAGGAATTTTTCAATTTCTCCTATAGTTTCCGTTGCTTTGCTGAGGTTTAAATCCTCATCAAAATCAACGTGAGCCTCAAAATGAACTGTCTTTTCGTCCAACCTCCAGAGGTGGATGTGGTGGAGGTTCTCAACCTCGTTAAATTTTGATTCTATGCTCCTCTTTATATCCTCAATGTTTATATTCGGAGGAGCTCCCTGCATAAGAATATCGATTGATTCCCTGATAAGAGGATACGAGGACTTCATTAAATAAACTGCAATTAAAATTGATACTAAACTATCAATCCAGAGTACGTGAAAGTACTTTATTAAAATGCCACCGAGAACGACTGCAAAGCTCGTCATAACATCCGTAAGAAGATGAAGGTAAGCCGCCCTTATGTTTAGATTTTCATGTTCATGCTCCTTTAATAGAAAAACGCTTAGGCCGTTAAGTAAAATGCTTAAAACTCCAAGCCAGATGACCAAGTCGGCAGTTACACTTTGAGGGTGGATTAATCTGTCCAAAGATTCCACAATCAGGAAGACAGCAATTCCAAAAAGAAAAGTTGAATTAAAGAGAGCTGCTATGGTTTCTGCCCTCTTGTATCCAAACGTCTTTTCCTCAGTTCTCGGTTTTTTTGAAATTCTATTTGCCCACCATGCAATTACCAAGGATAAAACGTCACTGAGATTGTGGACGGCATCACTGAGGAGTGCTAAACTTCCAGACCAGATGCCACCAACTATCTGAGTTAATGTTATTACAACATTGAGAATAACAGCCGTTAAAAGGGCTCTTCCCTCTAAACTGTGATGGTGGTGATGTCCCAATTTCTTTTCCTAAAGTAGATTATGAATAGCATTCCAAAGTAATTCTATCTCCTTTTTTGTATGTTCTGAAGTTACAGTTATTCTCAATCTACTTTCCTTAACAGTAGGTGGTCTTATTGCAGGTACAAAAAAGCCTTCCTTGTAGAGTTCCTCCGAAATTTTCAAAGCCTTCTCCTCACTTCCAACAATGAGAGGAAATATCGCAGACTGCGATTGAATTTGGGAAATTTCCCTGAAAAAAGAGATTTTTTCCTGAAGTTTTTCCATTCTATCTGGAACTTCTTTTAAATTTTCAAGTGTCTGACATGCAATAGAGGGAGGTAGAGCCGTTGTAAATATAAACGTTCTACATTTGTTAATTAGGTATTCTCTCAGGAATTTTGTTCCGCAAACAAATGCTCCAAAGGTTCCTAATGCCTTTCCCAACGTTCCAACAATTACAGTTCTCTCATCTGGCCTCAGTTCAAAAAGGTCTAAGCTCGACCATCCAACAACCCCCGTTCCGTGGGCATCGTCAAGTATGAGAGTGCAGTCGTACGTATCCTTAATTTGGAATAGACTCTTTAAATCGGCTAAATCCCCGTCCATACTGAAAACTGTGTCGGTAACTATGAAACACCTTCTGTAGTTTTTCCTTTCCTTAGATAGGATAAATTCAAGCGTATCTGTGTCGTTGTGAGGATAGACAATCTTTTTTGCCTTTGATAGCCTACATCCGTCAATGAGTGATGCATGGTTAAGCTCATCTGAGAGAATCAAATCCCCTTCTCCGGCCAGCGTTGAAATTACTCCAACGTTTGCCATGTAACCGGAGGAGAAGAGGAGGGAGCTCTCTGTCTTTTTTAAGGTAGCAAGCCTTTCCTCCAATTCCTCATGGACGGAGAAATTCCCACAGACTAGTCTTGATGCTCCACTACCCCCTCCCCATTTTTTAAAGCACTCTAAATTAACCTTCCTTGAAAGCCCCAAATAGTCGTTTGATGAAAAGTTCAAGAGCTTCTTACCGTTTATTTCTATAGTTTTCCCTTGGAGAGAAGAAATCCTGAGTAGTTTTCTGTATAGGTGTCTCTTCTTTAAATCTATTAACTCCCCTTCAATCCAATCCATTTTCCTCGTGGTCTATTCCGTACTTGTTTAGTTTCCTATAGAGGTTTGATATGTCAATTTCCATAAAAGATGCCGTCTTCTTTAGGTCTCCGTTAAACCTTTTTAAAAGGGAAACTATGTAGTCCCTCTCAAACTTCTCCTTAGCCTGCCTCAATGGTAGGTTACTGTAGTCCTTATTTAAAGTTTTCTCCTGTTTTCTTCTACTAACTGCCGACTGTATGGCATTGAAAAATTTTTCGTACTTTATCGGTTTCTCTATAAAATCAAATGCACCTAACTTCATAGCCCTTACTGCAGTTTCCACAGTTCCGTGTCCTGAGACGATGATAACCGAAACCCTATCTGTTAACCCCTCCTCGTTCATCTTCCTAAGAACTTCCGTTCCTGAGATTCCCGGTAAAAAAAGGTCTAAAATAAGAATGTCTGGGGATAGCTCTCTAACCCTTTCCAAAACTCTCGAGCCCAATTCTTCAGTAAAGACTTCGAATCCCTCATCCTCAAGGATTTCCTTTAACGTTTCTCTTATAGTTCTCTCATCATCAACGACTAAAACCCTCATCCTTCACCTTTCGGTCTTATCTCTATTATTTTTGCACCGAGAATTTCTAAAGTTTTATCCAACTTTCTATTTGTTTCATCTGAAATTTTAAACTGTTTTGTACCATTGGAAATCTTAGGCTTTAGAAGCTTAACAGGTTTTCCGTAGAGTTTTTCCAACTTATCCAACTTTCTAACCAAAGTGTTATAGGCAGTTTCCCCCTTAGGTAAAACTTCTACGAAGTCCCCCTTCTCTTCCACCTTCTCTACAAAAGCCTTTAAAGGTTCATTTTCAGTTTTTTTTTCCGTCTTCTTCGAAATTACCTTAAGGTCCAATCCAGACTCAAGAACCTCACTGAGTTTTTTGACCTCACTGAAGTAAGAGAGTTTAAAGAGAGTAAAAAAGAGAGCAGTAAAGGGATACGGGTGATTCAAAGCTTCCCTGTAGCCGTTTGAGAGAATCTGGTAGGCGGAGATAAGCTCCTCATCGCTAAAGTCGGAACCTCTGACAAACTCCCTCTCGACGGTCTCTATCAGCTGTTTAAAAACAAAGTTCGGGTTGTAACCTTCCCTCTCTAACCTTTTTATTCTCTCCCGGAGCTCCCCCTTTTTTCCCTCAAACCCTAAGTTGAGGAGCTCCAAAAGCTCCTTTCCAGTCAAAAGTCCTAAAAATTCAGAAACTGTTTTTGTTTCTACCTTTCCTTCACCCAAGGCTATTGCCTGGTCCAAGAGGCTCTCTGCATCCCTCATGCACCCTTCGGAGTAAACGGATATGAGCCTTAGAGCTTCCTCTTCGTAGTCCACATTTTCCTGACGGCATATATGTGAAAGGGTTTTAACCATAGTCTCTTCTGGAATTTTCCTGAAGATGAACTTCTGGCACCTTGAAAGAATAGTCTCCGGAATCTTGTCAAGCTCAGTTGTTGCAAGAATAAAGGCTACGTGTTCCGGAGGTTCCTCAAGAGTCTTAAGGAGAGCGTTAAAGGCCTCCTTTGTAAGCATGTGGAATTCATCAATTATGTAGACCTTCTTCCTACCCTTTGTTGGAGCGTAGTGAACGGACTCTCGGAGCTCCCTAATCTGGTCAACTCCCCTGTTTGATGCCGCATCAATCTCTATTACATCTGGGTGGGAACCTCTATTTATTTCAACACACTGACTGCACCTGTTGCAGGGTTCACCATCCTCTAAGTTTTCACAGTTGAGGGCCTTTGCAACGATTCTTGCAGTTGTTGTTTTTCCTACGCCCCTTGGA
Organism: Balnearium lithotrophicum; assembly: GCF_900182585.1. Taxonomy (NCBI): domain Bacteria; kingdom Pseudomonadati; phylum Aquificota; class Aquificia; order Desulfurobacteriales; family Desulfurobacteriaceae; genus Balnearium; species Balnearium lithotrophicum. The sequence continues at coordinate 20,666 of NZ_FXTM01000003.1, forward strand.
CCTGCAAATATGTATGCGTGGGCAAACCTGTTGTTCTTTATGGCATTTTTAAGAGTTTCTGTTATAAACTCCTGACCTGTAACCTCGCTGAACTTCTGAGGTCTGTACTTTCTCGGTATTGCCGTGTAGGACATCTCCTCTCCTGCTTCTTAGGTAGGATTAATTATATTCCTGAAACAGGAGAGGAGGGAAAAACTAAGCAGAGAAAACCTTCTTCAAGAATTTAAAGTGGCCTGGAGCAAACATGAACTTCTTCTCCTTGTACATTCTCCAGACCCAGAGTTTCACAGAGTCGTTTATAAAGAGCCAGACCATTGCGTATCCCCACATAAACAGTGCCCATCCCCATCCTGCCGGAGTCATGAGTCCAAATCCGTAAACTCCAATTATTGTTCCTATAATCCTTGTCCAGTATGTAGCAGCCCAGAGAATGGGAGCCGGCCAGGGCTTTTTCCATAAGTGATCCATAATCCTTGTGTTGTAGAGGGTTCCATGTCCCTTTATGGCAAGTTTTAAAAAGACAACTGTTTGAATCAAGTCAATCGGAAGGTGAAAGTACTTGAAAAGTAAGAAAACAGCAACGAACGATTCAACGACACCTGCAAGACCAAGGTAGGTTGCCATAACGTTTATTTCGTACATGTCCCATCTAACGGGTTTTGGAGATATCCTTACCCTGTCGTAGGCAATTGCAAGAATTGGAATGTCGTTAAGGAGAGCTAATAGAATAATCATTATCGCAGTGATAGGATAAAAGTGGAAGAAGATAATTGAAAGAGCAATAAATCCTATTATTCTTATCGTTTCTGCTATCCTATAGATCGTATAGGCCTCCATCCTTCCAAAAATCTGCCTTGCAATTTCAAAGGCCTTTATGATTACCATGAGACCCGGTTTTAGGAGAACCAAGTCTGCAGCTGCCCTTGCAGCATCTGTTGCATTTGAAACTGCAATTCCACAGTCTGCCTTCCTCAAGGCAGGGGCATCGTTAACGCCGTCTCCCGTCATTCCTACTATGTGGCCTGCCTTTTGGAGTTTATCAACGATAAAGTACTTGTCCTCGGGAAATACCTCTGCAAATCCGTTTGCTTCCTCAATGATTTTTATTATTTCAGACTCGTGCCTCTTAACAGTTCCGACTTTAAGTTTTGTATGTTCGAGCTCCTTCTCAACTAACTTTACGACCTCCTTAGCCTTCTTCTCAGCTTCCTCCTCACTCAGTCCCTCAACCCTCATAATTGCCTTTGCAATAATTCCTGCAAGCTCGGCATACTCCTCGTTCGTTGCCTCCCTTAATTCCCTTGCACTAATTATGTTTTCACCGATTCCTAAAATCCTTGCTATGTACTTTGCAATTGCTATGTTGTCACCAGTTACCATCTTAACTTCAACACCAAACTTCTTAGCCTCCTCAATTGCAGCTTTTGAATCTTCCCTTGGCGGATCAAAGAGCGGAATTAGACCAACAAAGTGGAAGAGCTTTTCATCTGGCTTTTTGACAGCGACTCCTAACGTTCTAAATCCGTTTTCTGCAAATTCCTCAACTTTCTTGTAGGCTTCTTTAACGTCAAATTCATGTGGGTTAGAGAGGGATAGAATTACCTGTGGAGCTCCCTTTGTAACGTAGAGTTTCTCTCCCCTACAGTTTACAAGGGCTTCGGTCCTCTTTCTCACAGGGTCAAAGGGGATGAACTTCTCCTGAGTACACTCCTTTACCTTTTCGTAGATTCCCTTCTCCTTTAACCAGTCAAAAATCGGTATTTCAATTGGGTCTCTGTTCTCCTCCTTTGAGGCAAGTGCTGCGTAGAACATTAAGTCCTCTGGTTTGTAGTCCCTTACAGTGTAAGGCGTTGATACCGTCATCTGGTTTTTAGTTAACGTTCCCGTTTTGTCCGAGCATAGAACATCAACACCTGCAAGCTCCTCAATTGCTGCAAGTCTGCTAACTATTACCTGTCTCCTTGCCAAGTCAAGAGCTCCTATTGCCATTGTAACCGTTAAAACTGCTGGGAGGGCAACAGGAATTGACGCCACAGTTAGAACAAGGGCATATCGAAGGAGCTCTATCTTGTTCGTTCCCCTCATAAGTTCAATAATAACTAAGATAGTGACTATTATCACGGCTACAATTATCAGGAAGTTCCCGACCTTTATAACCATTTCTTGGAAGTGGCTTCTCTGTTCCCTCTCGGCCTTTGCAACTAAGGAAACAGTCCTTCCAAAGTAGGTGTTGAGCCCCGTTGCAACTACAACACCTATCATCTCTCCCTTTTTAACTATTGAGTTACCGTAAACAACGTCACCGGGCTTTTTTGTAACGGGAAGGGACTCCCCTGTAAGTGCAGACTGGTCAACCAAGAGGTAATCCCCTCCACCTATCAATTTCATATCTGCAGGGACAATGTCCCCTATCTTTAGCTTAACGATGTCTCCCGGGACGATTTCCCTTGCATCAACCTCCTGCCACTTCCCATCCCTTAAAACGAGGGCCTTCCTTGCAAGCTTCTCCTTTAAAACCTTTAGAGCTGAGAGGGCCTTGTGTTCCTGCCAGAAGTCAACAAAGGCGTTTACAAAGAGGAGAATGAGAATAATCGTGAAGTCTTCCCACTTTTTAACAAGGGCAGAGAGAACGGCTGCAATCTCTATCATCCAGGGGATTGGCCCCCAGAATCTCCTGAATATTCTGTGCCATAGAGGTTCTTCCTTTTCAGGAATTTCGTTAAAGCCAAATTCTTTAAGTCTTTTTTTAACTTCTTCAGATGAAAATCCTTTATGAGGGTCTGTTTTAAGCTCTCTTATTGTTTCCTCAACCGTTTTTTCTTTGAAATCATCTATTGTCAGAGCCATTGTTTCCCTCCCCTTTCTTTTTCTTCTCCTTCCACCAATCGTAAGTTATGTAAAGACCTGCGAGGAGAGCCCCCAACATGTACACATAACCTAAGATGTAAAAGACAGTAAATATTGGGTCTTTCATAAATAGTTCTTTTCCTGCGCCCATCTTCCCTCCAGAATCCTAACTTAAAAAACATTATAACTCATTTATTTATTTGGTATAATTTTTCTAAATTTTAGCACTTTGGAATTATGTAACATATGAAATTTTTAAAGCAAGTCTTATACCTTTTTATAATACCTACAATAATTGGTATCTTAGGTGGTTTTTCAGCTATACTGTTCAGAAAATTAATAAAGCTTAGCAATGTAATTTTTAATCTCTTCTCAGGAAACAACAGTATATATTACGTTATTCTTATGCCCTTTGTATTTCTTTTTACCTACACCGTGTCCAGAAAACTCTTAGTTTCTCCAGAGAATGTAACTATTGATGAGATTGCTAAAAAGATATCCGTCGAGAAAGGCGGATTCAACATCAAAAAAGGACTGTTGGTTTTAGGATTGACCTCCTTTAATATCGGTTTTGGCGTTCCTGTAGGACGTGAAGGTCCGATTGCCAAGTTGGGGGGAGTTCTCTCAGAGCTCTTTTCAAAGGTATTTAAAATCGACAGAATCCACCTTCCAATATACCTAACCTGCGGTGTTTCATCGGCTCTATCTGCAACATTTAATGCACCAATAGCTGCAGTCTTATTTGGAATTGAAATTGTTTTAGGAAAGATAAACAGCTATATAATTATTCCACTTGTTATCTCTTCAAGTGTTGCAACCCTTATTTCAAGGAAATTTTTAGGAAATTTCACAGCTTTCTACGTTCCAAAACTTTCTTTTCAGGACTCTGAAATCCCGCTATTTTTAGTAATTAGTTTTCTCTCAGCATTAATGTCTATTTTATTCTTCTTCCTCCTTGAATTTTTCTCATTCTTTCGCATCAGATACAGAAAACTTTGGGGAAAAATCTCGTTTATATTTGGATTTTTGGTTGGTCTTCTCATATACATCTACCCTGAAATTGCCGGAGTCGGTTATAGTTCTGTAACTAAACTCTTTCAGAATGGTTTTTCCCCAGATAGGGCTCTTGAAGTTTTCATTTCAAAATTTTTAGCCGTTGTTCTCTCCTTTGGAAGTGGAGTGTTTGGAGGTCTTCTTGCTCCCTCTATATTCATGGGTTCATTCTTGGGCTATTTTATCGGAGATTTTTCCCAGTTTGACCCAAGGGTATTTGCTCTCGTCGGCTCGGCTGCCTTTCTAAGTGGAATTTCAAGGGCCCCTTTTCGTTCTACTCTCATAATAGTTGAACTAACTCACAACTATCAGCTTGTAATTCCAACCCTTCTTACTTCTGTCCTGACAAACTACTTCATTGGAAGTTTTAACGAAACGTCCCTTCTAAAGAGAGCTCTCCTTCACAGGGGAGTGAAGATTGATGAGCTATTGAAATCGAGATTAAGGAGTTTAAACGTTAAAGAATTTATAAAACCTGTAAAACCTGTTTATGAGACATCCCATATAAGTTACGTTCTCAAGAGATTTTTAAACGATGAAGTTAGATATCTGCCCGTTGTCAAATCACCTAAGGATAGAACTTTAGTTGGAATAGTTTCTGTTAGAGACTTAGAACTTGCAGCAATAGAGGAACAAACAAACCTTTATGTAAAAGAAATAATGACACCAGAACCTTTTGTCCTAACCCTTAACTCCCCGCCGGAAGAAATCCTAAAAGTGGTTGCTCTATTCGAAGTTGGCCAGATACCAGTAGTCGATAGTTCTGAAAGGTACGTTGGAATGTTTGATGTAAATAAATTTCTAAAAAAGATAATAATTCAAACCAATTTTTAGTAAAATCTCCTTTACTCACTTTGGGGGTGAAAAAGATGCTCTTTAAGAAACCTCAGGTTGCATTCTATCCTTTCATGGTATTAAGGGACGACTATAGGTGCGTAAGGTGTAAATCATGTGTTGACCAGTGCTCCTTTGATGCAACTTACTACGATGAAGACCTTGATATGATAATGAACCACCACGAAAACTGCGTAAATTGTAAAAGGTGTGAGGCATTCTGTCCTACTGATGCTATTAAAGTTGTCAAAAATCCTTCGACATTTCACCCTGATGCCAACTGGACTCCCGAAGCTATAAGGGATGTTCACGTTCAGATGTTAACGGGAGCAGTGATTCTCACCTCAACAGGAAACGATAAGCCGATTAAAAACTACTTTGACCACCTCCTCCTTGATGCCTGTCAAGTTACAAACCCACCAATTGATCCTCTAAGGGAACCTATGGAACTTAAAACGTTTGTAGGAAGAAAAACTGACCAGTTAGAGTTTGACAAGGATGGAGTTTCAATCAAGACAACGATAGGTAAACAGCTTGAGCTTGAAATTCCCGTTATGTTTTCTGCAATGTCCTACGGGTCAATTAACTTAAACCTTCAAAAGGCCATGGCAATGGCATGCAGGGAGTTTGGAACGTACTGGAATACGGGGGAAGGAGGACTCCATAAATCCCTTAGGGAGTTCAAGGACCACACAATTGTTCAGGTAGCTTCAGGTAGATTCGGAGTTGACCTTGAGTACCTTGAAACCTCAGCTGCAATTGAAATTAAAATTGGTCAGGGGGCAAAGCCCGGAATCGGTGGGCACCTTCCGGGGGAGAAGGTTAACGAGGGAATTGCAGAGACGAGGATGATTCCCGTTGGTTCAGACGCCATATCTCCTGCTCCACACCACGACATTTACTCCATTGAGGATTTGAGGCAGCTCATATATGCATTGAAGGAGGCAACAAACTACGAAAAGCCTGTTTTTGTAAAGATAGCTGCAGTCCATAACGTTGCTGCAATTGCCTGCGGTATTGCCCATGCTGGGGCTGATGCTATAGCAATAGACGGGGTTAGGGGAGGAACTGGAGCTACACCTAAATCCCTCAGGGATCACGTCGGAATTCCAATAGAGTTAGCCATTGCAGCTGTTGACGATAGATTGAGAAAGGAGGGACTCAGAAATCAAGTTTCCCTCATAGCGGCAGGGGGATTTAGGAGCGCAGTCGATGTCTTAAAGGCAATTGCCCTCGGAGCTGATGCAGTTTATGCCGGAACACTTGCAAAGATTGCTGCCGGATGTACCCAGTGCCAACAGTGCCATACAGGAAGGTGTGCTTGGGGAATAACTACGAACAATCCAAAGCTTGCAAAGAGGTTAAATCCTGAAATAGTTGCTGAAAATCTCTACAACCTCTTGAGGGCTTGGGCTCACGATATTAAGGAGCTCTTAGGAGCGATGGGAATAAACGCCATTGAGTCAATTAAGGGAAACAGACTGAGACTTCGCAGCTGGGGACTTACAGAGCAGGAGAATAAAATTTTAGGTGTTTTACCAGCAGGAATGTAGGAGAGGTGAAAATGTCTAAGAAGAGAAAGTTGATGAAGGTTTATCCAATAGAGGAAAACTGCATCTCCTGTAGGTACTGTGAGGTTGCCTGTACTATGGTTCACAGTGAAAGCAAGGACCCTGTAAAGGCTTACAAATTGGAGAATCTACTTCCAAGGGCCACCGTTGAAGTAAAGGAAGAAGTTTCTCTATCACTCATGTGTCGCCACTGTAAGCATCCTTTCTGTTTTGATGCCTGTATCTCTGGGGCAATAACGGTTGATAAAAGTGGCAAAGTAAAATTAGATGAAGAAAAGTGTGTTGGTTGTTGGAACTGCGTTCTGGTCTGTCCGTTTGGAGCAGCCCATCCAATAATTAAAGAGGAGAAGAGGCACTCGTTCAAGTGTGACCTCTGTGAAGATAGGGGATTTCCAGCCTGTGTGGAAGCCTGTCCAAACAGAGCTCTCATCTACGACTTTGAGAGGTGATTGAGATGAAGTACGTCATTGTTGGAAACAGTGCAGCTGCTATTGGATGTATAACTGGAATAAGAAAGGTGGATAAGGATGGAGAGATAGTTGTTATCTCCTACGAGGATAAGTGCTACTCAAAGCCTATGATAGCGGACATTTTGGTCGATATCCCTGAGGAAAAGCTTACTTACAGGGATAGCTCCTTCTTCGAGGAGAATGGAGTTACCCAAATCTTAGGACACAGAGCGATTAACATAAACACAGAGAGTAAGGTCGTTACTCTGGATTCGAACGAGATTGTTCCCTACGATAAACTCCTCATAGCTACTGGAGGAAAGCCCTTTGTTCCTCCAATAAAGGGGAGTAACTTGGAGGGAGTTTTTACGTTTACGGAGCTCTCCTCAGCAAAGAGATTTAAGGAGTACATAAAGGAAAATAGCGTTGAGAACGTTGTTGTAATAGGTTCAGGATTTATAGGTCTTGAAGTTGCCTACTTTTTGAGGGAGTTAGGTATAAACGTTAAGGTTGTGGAGCTCCTTGATAGGGTTTTAGCAAGGGCCTTGGATAGGAGGGCTTCTCAGATAGTAGAGAACATGCTGAGGGAAAAGGGAGTTGAGTTTATTTTCAACAACACGGTTGAAGAGATTATGGGGGATGGAAAAGTAAGCAGTGTAAAGCTTAAGTCGGGGGATGTTCTGAAAGCTGGTGCTGTTGTTGTTGCAATAGGAGTTAGACCGAACACAGAACTTGCTCAAACTGCCGGAGTTAAAGTAAACAGGGGAATAGAGACTAACGATAAAATGGAAACATCTGTTAAGGATATATTCGCAGCCGGTGACTGTATTGAGTGTTTAGACACAGTTGACAATACAAAAAAACTGATTCCGCTCTTTCCTTTAGCCTTTGAACAGGGATTTATTGCAGGATTAAATATGGCCGGGAAAGGTATGGGATATCTTGGAGGTTTTGTCCTCAACTCCTTGAAGTTCCTGCCAGTTCCGGTTCTCAATGCTGGTGCAGTTGAACCTACAGATGATTCCTGTGAAGTATTTATTAACGATAAGTTTGAAAAGAAAGGTTTCTACAGAAAGGCTATTGTGAGAAACGGCAAGCTCATAGGCTTTATTGCGATAGGAGAAATTGATAGAGTGGGAATTCTTACAAACCTGATTAGACAAAAAGTTGATGTAAGTGACTTTAAGGAAAGGTTGGTTGAACTTGATTTTGGACTCGTTGACCTTCCCAAATGGTGGAGAGAGGAAAAACTTAAAAATGATAAAACCGCCTATAAGGATTGGAGGGCTGTCTAATGTCTCCTTACTACAGTGAAATGTCGGGATGCGGTTTGGCCGGAATTGTTAACAGAAACGGTGAAAAAATAAGCGGTAAGTTTATCTACGATTCGATAACCTCTATGAAAGAGCGTGGAAATGGAATGGGGGCAGGTTTTGCCGCCTACGGTATATATCCTGAAATGGCAGACTACTATGCGTTTCACGTAATGTTGGACGATTTGGACTACGAAAGTGAAGTAAATACCGTTCTCAACAGGAGTTTTAAAATTGTAAAGAGCGAGATAATACCGACAAAAGAGGTTCCTTCACTCTACAAGAAAACAAAACCTCCCGTTTTCTATAGGTACTTTGTTGAACCGAGGGATGATGCCCGCTTACCTATGGAGTCTGAGGAGGACTTGGTAGTAAGAACTGTTATGACAATTAACGAAAAGGTTAAGGGAGCTTACGTAATTTCAAGTGGAAAAAACATGGGAGCCTTTAAGGGTGTAGGACATCCTGACGAGATAGGAGACTTTTTTGAAATAAAAGAGTACAAGGGTTACATCTGGCTTGCCCATACCCGATTTCCAACAAACACCCCTGGCTGGTGGGGAGGAGCTCACCCGTTTACTCTCCTTGATTGGGCAATAGTTCACAACGGTGAGATTACATCTTACGGTACGAACAAAAGGTACGTTGAGATGTACGGTTACAGATGTACGCTCTTAACCGATACAGAGGTTGCAGCCTACCTCTTCGATTTACTCTTTAGAAAACATAGACTCCCAATAAGGGCTGTCTTTATGGCTATGGCATCTCCATTCTGGAAGGACATAGAACACTATAGAGAAACAGGACTTGAAAAGACCTATGAAATGGCAAGGATGATTAGAACTGTTTACTCTTCAGCAATGCTCAACGGTCCGTTTGCAATGCTCTTTGCCTTTAAGGATGGGGTTATTGGATTTAACGATAGAATAAAGCTCAGACCCTTTGTTGCTGCAGAAAAGGGAGATACTGTTTACATGGCTAGTGAAGAATCTGCCATTAGAGTGGTATGCGAGGAACCTGATAGAGTTTGGATGCCAAAGGCCGGGGAGCCTGTTATTGCTCTTTTAAACCACTGTAAGGAAGAGGACGTTTGCTACCCTGCTTAAGGAGTGAACCATGAAGGTAAAGGCTATTTCAGATGGGATTTACGAAATAGAGTGTGGAAATGTTCACTACAGAGAGGTGAATAAAAAGGTAAAGGAGCTCGTTAACAAAGGAGCAAAGAAGGTCATTCTTAAGGAAGTCTACGGTCAGAGGTACATAGGAACTGGAATAAAGGAGAACGTAAAGATAGAAGTTTACGGAACTGCCGGAAACGACCTTGGAATTTTCCTATACGGTCCTGAAATTGAGGTTTTTGGAAATGCCCAAGACGGTGTTGGAAATACTATGAGGACAGGGAAGATTGTTGTTCGTGGCCATGCAGGGGACGTCTGCGGTTACGGTATGAGGGGAGGTAAGGTCTACATAGAGGGAGATGTCGGTTACAGGGTTGGAATACACATGAAGGGATACAAGAACCTTGTTCCAACTTTTATAGTAGGTGGAAAGGCTGGAAACTTCTTCGGTGAGTACATGGCCGGTGGAATACTGATACTTCTTGGTCTTAACAGAAAACCAGGAGAGGATATAGTGGGAGATTACTGTGCAACAGGAATGCACGGTGGGGTTATATTTGTTAGGGGAGAAGTTCCAAAGAGATTTTTGGGAAGGGAAGTAAAGGTTTTTGAACCGGACGTAAAGGACTTAAAACTCCTTACTGATGAGTTAAAGGGATTTTCAGAGGCCTTTAACATACCAGTAGAGGAAATACTATCAGAGCCCTTTACAAAGATAGTTCCCGTCAGTGCAAGGCCTTACGGAAGGATGTACGCCCACAGGTGGGGGATTGCAACGGGAATAATTAAGTAGTTTGGAGGTTAAGTTTGTACAGTTATCCTGATGTTAGAGGTAAATTTGGAGAATTTGGGGGAAAGTACGTTCCTGAAACTTTAATGGCTGCCCTATCTGAATTAGAGGAGGGGTACAGGAGAATTAAGGATGACCCTGAATTTCAGGAAGAGTTTCAAAATCTACTAAAAGTTTACGTTGGAAGACCTACTCCCCTTCAGTTTGCAAAGGGATTTTCAGAGTACTTAGGAAATGGTATTAAGGTTTATCTAAAGAGAGAGGACTTAAACCATACAGGAGCACATAAGATAAACAATGCCTTAGGCCAGGCTCTCCTTGCAAAGAGGTTGGGAAAGAGAAGGATAATTGCAGAAACTGGAGCTGGACAACACGGGGTTGCAACTGCAACGGCCTGCGCATTTTTGGGACTCGAGTGCATTGTATACATGGGAGAGGAGGACGTTCGCAGGCAGGCGCTGAATGTTTTCAGGATGGAACTCCTTGGAGCAAAAGTTGAGGTCGTTAAAAGCGGAAGCAGGACGCTTAAAGATGCAGTTAACGAGGCCATAAGGGATTGGGTTACAAACGTTAGAACAACTCACTACATAATAGGTTCAGCTGTAGGTCCCCACCCCTACCCAATGATGGTGAGGGACTTTCAGTCTGTTATTGGAAAGGAGGCAAAGTCTCAGATTTTAGAGGCTGAGGGAAGGTATCCTGACTTGATAGTTGCCTGTGTTGGTGGTGGTAGTAATGCAATTGGAATATTTTATCCATTCGTTGAGAATGAGGATGTTGAGCTTGTAGGTGTTGAAGCGGGAGGATACGGCTTGGACACTGACAAGCACGCTGCAACTCTATGTAGGGGTAAAGTTGGAGTTTTCCACGGGGCAAAGTCCTACCTTCTTCAAACAGAGGATGGTCAGGTAACACCAACTCACTCAGTTTCGGCAGGACTTGACTATCCCGGTGTAGGTCCAGAACACTCTCTACTAAAGGAGATTGGTAGGGCAACGTACGATGCGGTAACTGACGATGAGGCTTTAAAGGCCTTTCAAATTCTTTCAAAGACTGAGGGAATTATTCCTGCCCTTGAGAGTTCCCATGCGGTTGCATGGGTAATAAAGAACAAGGATAAACTAAGGGACAAGTTGATTATTATCAACCTTTCAGGAAGGGGAGACAAGGACGTATCCCAGGTAAAGGATATTCTTGAAGAGAGAAAAGAGCTAAGAATATGAGGGATGATTTAACAGGTCTTCCTTCCAGAAAGGCATTCTTCTCCAAGCTCCTTTCTATAGAAGAGGGGACTTCTGTCACAGTTCTCCTTATAGATATCGATAATTTTCGTTTTGTTAACTTCACTTACGGTTATAGAATAGGTGACCTTATTTTAAAATCTGCATCCTCTTACTTTAAGAAAATTTTAGGTTATCACTTTAAAAATGTATATGTAGCAAGGACTGGAGCCAACCAATTTGGAGTACTGATATTTAATGATGTTCCTGTGGTTAGAATAGAGGAAGTTTTTAAAAGGTATCTTCACTTTGTTGAATTTAGATTAAACGCAGATTCTGTAAGAATTACTAACAGTGTAGGTGTTAGTAGTGGTAACGTTAACTATGAAAAAGTGTTTCTTGAGGCAGAAGAGGCACTTTTTGAGGCCAAAAACCTAAAAAATACATTAGTAACCCATGAAAACTTTAAGTTTAAGGACTTTGAAAAATTCAAAAGAACGAGGGAGAAGTTAATCAAGGCTATTAGGGATTCGGGAGTAGTTCCGTACTTTCAACCGATAGTATCCCTCAGAACAGGAGAAATTTTCGGTTATGAAGTGCTGTCAAGAATTTTTGTGGATGGAGAACTATTAAGGGGGGATTACGTTTTTGCAGTAGCAGATTCTTTAGCTTTAACTCCAGATATCGATAAGCAGCTTTTTTTAAAAGCAATAAATTTCTTTAGCGATTACAAACTCTTCTTTAACTTATCTATGAAATACTTTTTCCGTGAATTAAACAACATATTCCAAATTACAAAACAACACTCTCTCGACCTATCAAATGTGATTTTTGAAATCACAGAGTCTCAAAGAATTGTTCAGGAAGGAACTGCTGTAACACTATTCAAGATGTTTAAGGAGTTTAACGCTAAAGTAGCAGTTGATGACTTTGGAGCCGGATATTCAAACTTTATGTATCTAAAAAAGTTTCCTGCAGATGTTCTTAAAATAGATGGAGCATTCATTAGAAATTCAAAGAACGATATAAGGGATTTAACAATTGTCAAGTCGATAGTTCAAGTTGCCAGAGCTTTTAAACTTCGTAGTTTGGCCGAATTTATTGAAGATGAGGAAACTTATAGACTTATGAAGGAAGTAGGAGTTTCTTTAGGACAAGGTTACTTTATAGGTAAGCCTGAACCTGAACCTAAAAAAATAAAAATAGAGTTAAATTAGGGGGCAAAGCCCCCTCAATTTAGGTTCCTTCCGGTCTTTTAACGTCGTAAAGGATGTCATCCCAAGGATGTCTGTAGAGGGGCATTGCAAGGCGCTTTTCATCTAAGATGTGGCCGATAAATCCAATTGAACGTCCTAAGACAAAGAATGCGTTAAATGCTCCGGCTTCAATAAGCTCGTCAATTTCCTCCTCTGAGAAGCCCAAGCTCCTGAACATATCAACTAAGAGAACACCAATAGTTCCATCAACGTTGAGAATCAGGTTCTCTTTCTTGGATGTCGTTACTTTCTCAACTTCAAGGGCATAGTTAAGGAGCTCTGTTGATGGAAAGTTCTCCTTGGCGAAGTTCTTGAGGAGCTCCACCCTCTTATCCGGGTTCTTTGTTGACTTAATTCTGTGTCCGATTCCTGGAATTGGTTTCTTTTCAACCTTTTTCATGTACTCGACAAACTCAAAGGGGTCCATCCCCTTCTCTTTTGCCATCTTGAAGTACTTGGCAGCTCCGTCAATAGCACCACCGAACCTCGGGCCAATCGTTAAAAGTCCTGTTACGAGGGATGAAATTAGGTCCTTTCCAGCTCTTGCAGTTACCTTAGCATTGTGGGCTCCAGAGACTGCAGGTCCGTGGTCAGCAACAATCTTTAGGACCATATCGATAAACTGTGATGCCCAGCTTGGAAACTTCCTCTTAAACCATAGAAGTCCAATAACGTCTGCAATAGAGTATCCCTTCTCTACAACCTCGGAGATGGGAACTCCACAGTAAGTGGCCTCTTCTCCCCTGTCGTCCGAGATTGTACAGATGAAGTGAGTTGGTCTTCTAACCTTTCCGGCCTTTCTTGCCTTATCGTAGTCCTCAGGAATCGGTGGAACTTCAGGTTCTTCAATTTCTCCGATTTCTCCCTTGGCTTTCAAGTCCTCGTAAACAGAGCGTATAACCTCTGGAAAGTCGTTGAACGATTCGGGAACTATCGCACCTGCCTCTTTCAGAGCTCTGTTCTTAGCATCGGCAGTTTCCCTGTCTGCTCCAGCCTTTGCTCCAGCGTGGCCGAACTGAACCTCTCCTCCAAAGTGCTTGGCTATCGTTCCTATACACCAAGCAATTACAGGCTTTGTTATGTCTCCCCTCTTGATTGCCTCAGCAACCCTGTACTCTAACTCTCCACCTACTTCTCCCAACATTATCATGTACTTGACTGCCGGGTTCTTCTGGAATCTCATTAGGTGGTCTAAGAAGTCAGAACCTGGGAACCTGTCTCCACCGATTGCAATTCCCTCAACTATTCCATCTGCATTCCTTGCGATGATGTTTGAAAGCTCGTTAAAGAGACCTCCAGACCTTGTAACGAGTCCACAGGAACCGGGTCTGTGAAGCTTTGACTTGACAATGTTTTCAAGGGTTCCACCTGCGTTTCCAATCCTGAAGGCACCAGCTGCAATTCCACCGACTGTAGCTGGACCTATAATCCACTTTCCAGAGGCTTTTGCCCTTGCAGCCATATCCCTTGCAAGCCTCTCAGGAATTCCCTCGGCAGTAATAGCAATAGTCCTTATTGTAGGGAGATTGATGGCCTCAATTGTTACGTCGTAAGCTGTTCTAAAGGAGGCAAAGTTAACTAAGACATCGGCATCTGGGTGTTCCTCTGCAGCCTCTGTAGTTGATCTGTATATAGGAATCATAATCTCTTCAGTTCCGTAGAAGAACTTCTCAAATTTCCTGCTCTGTGTAGGAGCTACAATAGCAACGATTGATGGAGAACGACCTACAAGGTAGTCGTAGTCAAGCATTCTCTGAATAGCGTTTCTGTTCAAGTTCCAGAAAATTGCCTTTGTATTTCTATCAAAAAGTATGTAGTCAGGCCTTGCCATTTTCCCCTCCTTATGGATTCTCCTTAAGAGCTTTTTCAACAATTGCCGTTATATGGGTTTCAGGACCGTAAACCTCAATTGGAAGCCCGAGCTCCTCGGCAGCCTTCTTAATCTTTGCAAGTCCTACCTCGTAGTTTGGACCTCCGCGGCGAACGTAAATCTTAACCCCAACTTCCTTCAGCTTATCTGCGTACTCCTTAAGGGCGTCAATGATACCGTCAAATGTCTTTGCTACGTCTGTGAAGTTTGCAATTGCCCCACCTATGATGAGAATCTTTGGCCTTCCCTGAGGGTCCTTGTGACGTGTCATTAGGTCAAGAACTGTCTTAACATACTCCCTCGTTTCAGCCCTTGACGGGTTACCGGAGTACTCACCGTAGTTTGCAAGCTCCTTAACGTATCCCAAGTCTGCAACTGTGTCTGCATAAACAACAGAAGCTCCACCACCAGCGACCAACGTCCAGATTCTTCCTTCAGGATTAAGAATTGTAAGTTTAAGGGAAGCTCCGGACTTTTCATCCATCTCCTTGATGTATTTCTCTTCAGGTGAGAGCTCCCCACCAAATCCTGCAGGAAACTCTAACTCTCCCCACTTCCTTCCAACTAAAAACTGGGCTGTATCATCAACCCTTCCAACAAAGTCAAGAGGATAGACCTTATTACCAACCATTACAAGTGGGTTAATTTCAAGGTATGCAAAGTGCATATCCCTAAAGAACCTGTAGAGTCTCTTAACAAAGTCTGCGTACTTTTCCTTATCCTTTATTTCAGGTGGAACATTCTCCTCTATAAGCCTGTCAATCTCTTCTTCCGTTGCAAGAGGAGGAATGACAACTTCCTTCACCTTGTCCCAATTCTCCTCAACATCAATTCCACCAAATGCAGACATGTAGATGTGGTCTCCGTCGTAACCAAGTGTCATTGCAACGTAGTACTCATCCTCCGGAGAGTGGGGAATACAGGGCTCAATGAGAAAGTGTGTCAACTTTCCCTTTTTACCCTTAATCTCAACCTCTTCCTCCATCTTCTTCTTAATCCACTCCTTGACAGTCTCGTAATCAACGTCACAGGGCTTTTCCTTCTTAAAGAGAATGAGCCCCAACTTTCCCCTCTTTCCAAAGAGCATGTCAGGTTTTGCAACGAGTGGGACTTCCTTCAGCCATGGGTACTTTTCAGGAAGTTTGTTGAGGTCCGTTTCTGGAGTTACGAGTACAGATTTGAAATCGTACTCAAATTCCGGTGAGAAATACTCGTTCCAGTGCTGGGCAAGAATTCTCTTGCCGTCGTACTCCCTAATTCCTCTCTGAGCCATCTATCTCCTCCTAAATTAGTTACATACTAAAAAGGGGGGCACAATGCCCCCCTAATTTTAACAACTTTTTAACAGTTTGTTTACAGGTTATCAATAATTTCGTTTAAGGTCTTTGAAGGCCTCATTGCTGCCGTTGTCTTATCATCGTCAGGGTGGTAGTAACCTCCGATGTCCTTGGGAGTTCCCTCAGTCTGGGCAATTTCTGAAAGAATTTTCTCCTCGTTTTCTACCAATTTTGCAGCAACAGGTTCAAATATCTTGGCAAGTTCAGCATCCTCACTTTGAGCAGCCAACTCCTCAGCCCAGAACCTTGCAAGCCAATAGTGGCTTCCCCTCGTATCGAGCTGACCAACCTTTCTCTTGGGGGTCTTATCCTCGTCCAAGTACCTTTCAACGGCCTTTGATAGAGCTTCTGCCATAACTAAGATTTTCTTATTCTCACTTCCACCCTGCTTGTAGGCAAGCTTCAGGGCCTCAACGAATGCTAAGTACTCACCCAAGGAATCCCACCTTAGGTGTCCTTCCTTAACAAACTGTTGAACGTGCTTTGGAGCAGAGCCACCAGCTCCAGTTTCAAAGAGACCTCCTCCAGCAAGGAGGGGAACTATTGAGAGAGCCCTTGCAGATGTCCCAACCTCTATGATTGGGAAGAGGTCTGTCAGATAGTCCCTCAGAACGTTTCCTGTTACGGAAATCGTGTCAAGTCCCTTTCTGAACCTCTCAAGTGTAAACTTCATTGCTTCCCTTGGAGGCTTGATGTACCACTCTACTCCTTCAAGGTCGTACTTCTGGAGCTCCTCCTTCACCTTCTCAATGAGCTCCCTGTCGTGGGCCCTCAAGGAGTCGAGCCAGAATACGATTGGAAGTCCAGTTTCCTTGGCCCTGTTAACTGCAAGCTTTACCCAGTCGCGAATTGCTATATCCTTTGCATGGCAGCTTCTGTAGATGTCCCCTTCTTCAACCTCATGCTCCATCAAGACATTTCCATCCTCATCAACAATCCTAAACTTACCGTTGCTTGGAGCAAAAAATGTTTTATCGTGGGAACCGTACTCCTCTGCCTTCATCGCCATAAGGCCGATGTTTTGAACGGTACCAACCTTTGTTGGGTCAAACTGTCCGCGAACTTTAACGTCCTCAACAATTTCTGAGTACATTGTTGCATAACACCTATCTGGAACTGTTATTACACAGTCATCCGTCTCTCCACTTGGACCCCAACCCTGAAGTCCGTTTTTAAGAACTGCAGGAATTGATGCATCGATAATTACATCGTTCGGCCTGTGGAGGTTTGTTATTCCCCTATCAGAGTCAACCATGTAGAGCCTTGGTTGCTCCTTGTATATCTCCTCTAAGGTCTTCTTTATCTCCTCCTGCTTTTCTGGAGGTAGCTTTGAGAGTTTATTTTCAAGGTCGATAAGTCCCTTGTTAGGGTCAAATCCGATTTCCTCAAGTTCCTTTCCGTGTCTCTCAAAGAGTTTTTTATAGTAAACCCTTATTGCATCACCAAAAATAGCAGGGTCAGAGACCTTCATCATTGTAGCCTTAACGTGAAGGGAGAAGAGGATGTCCTTGAACTTGGCATCGTTTATGACTTCCTCAAAGAACTCCTTGAGCTTTCTCCTGCTCATAAACGTTCCATCAACTACGTCCCCCATCCCCATATCAAACTCTTTTAGAACCTGAACGTTTCCATTCTCATCTACAAATTCATACCTGATTTTTGTATCCTTCTTCAGAGTTACAGACTTTTCATTCTCGTAGAAGTCTCCACTCTTCATGTAGGCAACGTAACTTTCACTCTTTGGAGACACCTCCTTCATTCTGTGTGGGTGTTTCTTTGCGTAGTTTTTCACAGGTGGAGCAATTCTCCTGTCGGAGTTACCCTGCCTTAGAACGGGGTTAACTACACTACCCACACACCTATCGTACTTGGCCTTTATCTCCTTCTCTTCCTCGGTTTGAGGGTTTTCAGGGTAGTCTGGTAGGTCAAAGCCCTGTGACTGGAGCTCCTTTATAGCCTCAACAAGCTGTGGTACGGAGGCTGAGATGTTTGGAAGCTTAACTATGTTGGCCTCTGGCTTGTGAACCAATTCACCCAAGTATGCAAGGTCATCGGGAGCATAACCAAATTGAGCAAGTATTCTTCCGGCAAGTGAAATATCCTTTAGGTCAACGTTAACACCTGCATGTTTTACAAACTGTCTTACTATTGGAAGAAGTGAATAGGTTGCAAGTAAAGGTGCCTCATCGGTCTTCGTCCAGACAATAGTTGGCCTTTTTGCCATACTTTCCTCCTCCTTTAAGATATTTTAAGGGGGCAGAGCCCCCTATTGTTTAGTTGTTCTGTCCTTCAAACTTCTGCTTAACGTAGGCCAATACGCCACCAGCCTTAATGATTTCAACCTGACGCTTGTTTAGTCCATGCTTTGTAGGTATTGATATACCTTTCGTTCTGTTTATTACTGTTATGATGTTGTCCTCTCCAGGTGCAAAGTTTGAAAGGTCAATCTCCAACCAGTCCCCCTGGTCAATCTTGTCGTAGTCCTCCTTGTTTACAAATACAAGCGGAAGAATTCCAAAGTTGATTAGGTTCGCATGGTGAATACGGGCAAAGGACTTGGCAATAACTGCCTTAATTCCAAGGTACATTGGTCCTATCGCCGCGTGTTCCCTTGAAGAACCCTGACCGTAGTTTTCTCCACCTACGATAAATCCACCTCCTTTCTCCTTAGCCCTTTGAGCAAACGTTTCGTCTACAACGGAGTAAACGTATTCAGAGATTGCAGGAATGTTTGAACGCAGTGGGAGAATCTTTGCCCCACCCGGTATGATGTGGTCCGTTGTTATGTTATCGCCAACCTTAAGGAGAACCTCTCCCTCAAGCTTATCTCCAAGAGGTTCCTTGTATCCTACATAGTTGATTGTTGGACCCTTGTAGATTTCAACCTCATCCGGGTCTGCAGCTGGGGCAAAAATCATTGAGTCGTCAATCTCAAATTTTTCGGGAAGGAATACCTTAATTTCCTCAAGTCCCAAATCCCTCGGGTCTGTTATTACACCCTTCATGGCCGTTGCTGCAGCCGTTTCTGGAGATGCAAGGTAAACCTGAGCATCCTTTGTTCCTGAACGTCCGTAGAAGTTCCTGTTGAACGTCCTTACGGAAACGCCTCCTGAAGGTGGTGCAAATCCCATTCCAATACAGGGACCGCAGGCATTTTCGAGAATTCTGAATCCTGCCCTTAGGAAAACATCGTAGTAACCTTCCTTGTCCATCATTCTGAGTACCTGCTTCGAACCGGGAGAGATGGCTGCCGATACGAGAGGGTGAACCATCTTTCCTGTTCTCTTAAACATTTCCCCTACAGTTTTAAGATCCCTGTAGGATGAGTTTGTACATGAACCGATTGCAACTTGGTGAACTCTCAATCCTTCAACTTCTTTAACCTTTTTGACGTTGTCCGGCATGTGGGGGCAGGCAATGAGGGGTTCAAGTTCGGAGAGGTCTATATCTATAACCTCATCGTAGGTCGCATCAGGGTCAGCCTGTAGAGGTCTCCACTGGGCTTCCCTTCCCTGAGCTTTCATAAAGAGGTATGTCTGCTCATCACTTGGGAATATTGATGTTGTTGCACCTAATTCTGCTCCCATGTTAGTAATTGTTGCCCTCTCGGGAACTGTTAAATACTTAACACCCTCTCCACCGTACTCAAATATCCTTCCAAGTCCACCTTTAACTGTTAATCTCCTGAGGAGCTCCAGGATAATGTCCTTAGCAGAAACAAAAGGTCTCAGCTTGCCGTATAGGTTTACCCTTACAACCTTTGGCATTGTAAGGTAGAATGGCTCTCCCGCCATTGCGAGGGCTACGTCCATTCCACCGGCACCTATTGCAAGCATTCCGATTCCACCGGAGGTAGGTGTATGGGAGTCTGAACCTAAGAGGGTCTTTCCGGGAACTGCAAACCTTTCAAGGTGAACCTGGTGGCATATGCCATTTCCGGCCTTGCTGAAGAAAACTCCAAACTTTGCAGCTGCTGTTTGGAGGAAGAGGTGGTCGTTTGCGTTTTCAGGTCCTCCTGCCTGGAGTGTGTTGTGGTCAACGTAGGAAACAGAGAGCTCCGTTTGAACCTTCGGAAGCCCCATAGCCTCAAAGTGGAGGTACGCCATCGTTCCAGTAGCATCCTGAGTGAGGGTCTGGTCAATCCTTATGGCTATAGGCTTTCCCGGGGTCATGTCCCCCTCAACTAAGTGGGTCTTGATGATTTTTTGTACAATGTTTAGTCCCATCTTTCCTCCCTATATTTAAATTCTCCATTGCTTTCGAAAAGTTAGTAAAAATTATGTAAAAATTTTGTAAAAATTTCAATAGAAGGGGAAAATCTATGGAACCAGTTGTAATAGAGGGAAGGGTTCCGATATACGTCTATGCAAAAGACTTGGAACCAGGAGTTTTAAACCAGATAGAGAGAATAAGGGACTTACCCCTTTTTAGGGAAAGAATTGTAATTATGCCTGACTGCCATGCAGGAAAGGGATGTGTTATAGGTTTTACAGGTTACTTCGACGACGTAGTAATTCCAAACATAGTTGGAGTTGACATAGGCTGTGGTGTTTACACGTATCCACTCAACATAAAGGTTAACAGGGAAAATCCGAGAGAAGAAATAGACCTTAGAAAGTTTGATGCTTTTGTAAAGGGTAAAATTCCAATAGGACTTACATCCAGAACAAAGTCAAATGCTAAGAAACTCCCCCTTTCTAAGGAGGATAGGGAGCTCCTCTCAGAGATTCGCTTCGTCCTTATAAATACCTACGGGATAGACCTTCAGGAGCCACTACTCCAAGTTGGAACCTTAGGAAGTGGAAATCACTTTTTGGAGTTGGGAGTAGATGATGAAGGTCAGCTTTACCTAACTGTTCATACAGGCTCAAGAAACTTGGGTTTAAGGGTTTGTAACTTTTTCTACAACAAAGCAAAGGAGTACACGAAAAAAGTTATGCCAAACCTACCGAAGGAGCTTTCAATCCTTCCTATTAATAAGGGAGGAAAGGAGTACATAAGGGCTATGAGGTTAGCCCAAAGATATGCCGACCTTAACAGGAGGGTAATTTTAAAAATCATTGTTGAGGAATTCTTCAAGGAAGAATTTCAGGAGGAGAGAATTATAAGGAGCGTTCACAACTATATAGATGTTGATAGGGACATGTGCGTTAGGAAAGGGGCTATCTCTGCCCACTTGGGGGAAAGGGTAGTTATCCCCTTTAATCTTACAACTGGATTAATTGTAGGAAAGGGAAAGGGAGTTAGGGAACTTAACTTTTCTGCTCCCCATGGGGCTGGAAGAAAGGTTAGCAGAAAAAAGGCAAAAGAACTCTTTTCTGTCAGTGAATTTAGAAAGGCTGTTGAGGAAGCGGGCGTTTACTCTTCTACAGTTTCAAGGGAAACCCTTGATGAGGCCCCCTTTGCATACAAGGACCCTAAAGAGATTTTGGAGTTTCTTCCAAAGACCGTTGAAATAGAAAAGTTTATAAAACCAATATATAACCTGAAGGGATAAGCCGGCCATTTAGCCGGCAAATTTTTAAGCAACAGGATATGCAAATGGTGGCCTTTCCTCAACTAACTTGATGTCCTTGGCCTCCTTCGGTAGGGGAACAACTTTAGTCCTTTCCACCCACCTCTCAGGAAGGTGGATTCTCCTTTTACCTATTCTTATTACGGCAGGTGCAACCTTTGCCTTGTACTTAATCCTTACCCCCCAAACCTTTCTTCCGAATTTGTTCTCAAACTCGCCAGGCCCCTCTAACTCTATATCCTTAGCAGAACCTGGGAAGTAGATTCTCTTTGCGTAGTGTCTATCCCTACCCTCGTGATAGTAAACAAGCCACAAAACCTTTCCTTCCTTGTACTTAGCCTCTGTTGGTATGTACTTCTCGGCTTTCTCCTCCTCCTCTAAGAGCCTCTGGACGTACTGCTCAATCGTTTCATCTTCCCTTATCTCGTTCTCAGTCCAAACTTCAAACTCGACTTTCCACCCCTTAACAGTAGCAATTATGTTTGCAAGCTTAACGTTTCTCTCCTCTTCTCTCTCAACAAGCTCGTCTATCCTATCTAAAATATCCTCAAACCTCTCCCTGAAATCGGGAAGCTTTGTAACTGCAACTATTATGTCTCCCTGTTTCTTCAGCCTTTCGAGCGTCTCCTCGCTCTCTGCCAAAACCATTGCCTTTCTTATTTCACAGAAGTTTCTCCTTAACTCCTCAAGGATTTCTGGAGAAAGCTTTAAGTCAACAACGCTCTCAAGGATTTCCTTGAGAATCTTCTCAGGAATCTCCTTTAACCTCTCATCTATCGTTTTATTTTCGCTTCCCCAGGGGGAGTACTCCTTATCCCAGTTTTTGTACCTTGCTATGTAGTTTGCCAGTCTGACCGTTACCCTGTTCTCCTCAAGGGC
This sequence comes from Balnearium lithotrophicum, assembly GCF_900182585.1. Taxonomy (NCBI): domain Bacteria; kingdom Pseudomonadati; phylum Aquificota; class Aquificia; order Desulfurobacteriales; family Desulfurobacteriaceae; genus Balnearium; species Balnearium lithotrophicum. The sequence goes on from NZ_FXTM01000003.1 coordinate 42,718, forward strand.
AACCTCCCTCAACTCCTCAACCATTGAGCCAAACTTCTTCTTCCAGAAGGGTGAATAGGTTAGCGTGCAGAGGTAATCTGAGCGTTTCTTGAGGTCTGTAAGCTGCTCAGGTGTTTCAACCTCCAACATCTCATCTCTGATTATGCAGTTTATTCTCCTTATGTCATCCGGTCCTTCTACTCTTCCGTAGATGTGTGCCATCTCTCCCTCCCAATATTTAGTTTAAGGGCGGCTAAACCGCCCAGAATTAGTTGAGTTTTTCAAGAGCTTCAAGTATCAAAAGACCTGCCTCGTTTATGGAGCTCTTACCTATGAGGTTTGAAGCCCTAAGAATTACAAGCTCTCTTTCAAAAGACTCAGGGTCAAGCCCTGAAAGCTTCATAGCTTCCTTAAAGTTCTTTGGAAGGACCCTTACCTTCCTTTCCTTCTCATAGAGCGTTCCGACCTTCCTTAAGGCTTCAAGAACTCTCACTGCAAGAGGTGTTATAGGATTTCCGAAACCTTCAGGTGTTCCGGAGAGAGCTCTCTTGATTAGCTTTCCTGGCTCTGTGAGGATTATTGCCTCGTTCTGGAGGATATCTATGTAACCGCGAGCTTCCAATTTGTTGAGTGCGTACTCAACCTCCTCCTTCCACGTCTCGTCAAACTGTTCGTAAACATCCTTAACAAAGAATCCCTTTTCAGGAATCTTGTGGAGAACCTGGAGTTCAAACCTTGTAATGTGCGGAAGCCTCCTTATTTCGTAGGCCATTTGAGCATACATCTTTCCTGCTTCCGTTGCCTCCCCTCCGCCTATAAGCTGAGCCTCAACACCCTTTTGATACCACTCAACGTTTGGAGCTGCAAACTCTTTGTTTGTAACAGTTATCGCTTTAACTCCAACTGCCGGTATTTCCCTAATTCCCCTCGTCTTCATGTCCTCAAGGACCTTTTTACCGAACTCTGTTAGGTAGTGAACCTTCTTCCCCTCTTTTTCCTCTGCCCTTATCAGGTTGAACGATTCAAGGGTATAGAGGGACTCCTGAACCAAGTCGTACATCTTCTCGTACCACTGGTTACCCTTCTCGTAGAAGGACTTGAAGAGCTCCTCAACAGTCTTAACCTCACCAAACTTCTTCTGAATTTCTTCCTTCTTCTGATAACCTAAGTCCTGATAGAGTCTCCTTCCGTAGTACTCAAGGAGATGCTTGTACTCCTTAAGTGGTTTGTAGAACAGGTAGTGGACAAGCTCATCTACAGTAGGAAGCGTTGATGGGTCGCTTTCGTTGTGCTTCCAAACCTCTTCGATTCCCCTTAGGAGCTCTGCATCAATCACCTCAACGTTTATCGACTTAACGGGTTTAAAGCTCCTCTCCTTCCAAATCCTGTAGGCCTCAAGTAGGTGTTCCCCAGCAGGTAATGGATTGCCCTCATCATCAATCAGCGCAAGCTGGAATAGAACCTCCTTCTCCTCGTCTGTAACGGCCTCAAATCCCTCGTAAACGGCCCTCTCCAATGAGTCCATTATGTCTTCAGAGATAACAGTTTCCAACGTTGGAGCTATCGTTTCGCACGCAGCCTTTATCTCCCTTCCAAGTGGAGTTAATGAGTAGATGTCAGACGTTGGAACTGAAAATGCCAGTAACCTCATTGCTCCCATTAGAATAGGGAACCTTCCCCCTGCAGGAAGCATTGAGGACTCGGCAGGTCCTGCCGGCATCTCCTTTATGTACTGACAGAGTTCCCTGTCTATAATCAACCTTGGATGGGCATTCTTAAATATCTCGTAGATATCCTTTGCGTACTGGTTAACTGTCCTGAATACTCCCTTCTTCTCTACCTTCCTCTCCTCAATGAAGCCCCTCTTTTCAAGCTCCTTCTCGGTTAGCTCTCCTGGAATATCATCGTTCTCAATTGCTGTTTCAATCATCATCAAAACTTCTGAACCGAGCCACCTAAACTCCTCATCCCACTTTGACGGATGGAGAATAAACTTCTTCTCAACCATGTCATCTAAGATGTTGGCTAAAGCCCTTCCCCAGTATGTAAGGGCATACTCTAAAGGCCTTACCTGTCTAAGAAGGTTCATTCTCTCAAGCTCTAAGTAGGGCGGCTCCTCAGACTTTAAGAAGAGCTGACACGTCGGAGCTTGATTCTTCTCCTCCTCCCTAACTCTCATAAGTGCTAAGGCGTGTTCTTTTCTGATTACCATCTGTCTCCCTCCTCTTTAGTTTATATCTGTTATTTAAATTATGTCAAACATTTTTTTAGGGCAATAGAGTATCTACAGGATTACCTGCAAATTTGTTAAATTTTAACTTGCACTTCCCCACTCTTCTAAAACCCTCTCCTTGTATCCAAGTTCATTGAGGACCTCCAACTCCTCTGCTAAGAGAAGAGCGAAATTCTCTAAATCCTCTTCAGAAAATTTAGAAAAGTCCAAGTTTACGGGATTCTCAGGAATTTCCATATTCTCCTTTCCTAACTGATAGAGAACTTTTTCCAAAATCTCCCTCAGAGTTTTATCACCCAATTCAACTGAAAGTTCAATTAAAAGTCTCTTAAGCTTTTTTCTTTTATTCACAGTAACTCCTTTCTACAACTTCCTTGATTCTTTCAAAAGGAACTGGAGGCATAAAGTAGAACCCCTGTCCCTCTTCACACCCCATTTCTCTCAGCTCCTTTAATGTCTCTTCGTTTTCTATACCTTCTGCTAAAGCAGTTGCTCCAACGGAATGTGCCAGGTCTATAACTGTCCTCACAACGCTCCTTGCCCTTTTCGTCTCTAACATTTTGAGAACAAAATCCTTATCTATTTTCAATTTATCAATATCAAAGTCTATCAGATATTCCATATTTGAATATCCTTTACCAAAGTCATCTAAGGCTATTTTTATCCTCTTCTTCCTCAACTCCTCCAATAGTTTAGATGTATACTCTGGATTCTCCATTGCAGTCCTTTCTGTAATTTCCACAACAAGGAGTTCAGGATTGAACCTGTAATACTCAAGGGCATCCATAATATCGTTTAAAAAATTTTCTGAGGAAAACTGCTTTGATGAGAAGTTAACAGAAACAAAGCAACTTTTACCCAAATTTTTCATATCCTCCAGGCTCTTTCGTAGAGCAAACCTTCCAATTTCTAAAATTAGGTCCGTTTCTTCTGCTATCGGTATAAATTTATCAGGTGGAACTGCCCCTAAATCCTTTGAAAACCACCTTATAAGGGCTTCAAACCCTACAATTCTATTGTCCTTCAGTGAGTAGATTGGTTGATAGTACACTGTTAACTCTCTATTTTTTAGAGCCTCTGATAATTTTGCCCTTATCATCTGCTTTTCTAACAACTCTTTTTCCAACTCTGAGCTGTACAGGGATATTGTGTTAATGCCTAATTCCGTAGCTTTTTTAAGAGCTAAAAGTGACTTTTTCAGTAGCTCCGTTTCATTTTCAGCATCTGTAGGAAAAACTGCTATTCCAACGTTATAAAGAGGAACAAACTGTCCAAGTATGGGTTTTTCAAAAATCTCCTTTAAGGTCTTTATAAAGTTGTCTAAACTTTGATTTATTTTAGTATAAACAGAAATAATAAATTCGTCGAATGATATTCTAGCTACATAGACTGTAGGAAATGCACTTTCCATTCTTTTGACAATTTCTAATATCACATTCTTTACCGTTACTTTATTTGAATAGGACAGAAACAGTAAATCTCTCAAGTTTACGATTTTTATTGAAGCTATTATAAAATTCTCATTTCTCGATTTAGCGATTCTAATGATTGGTCTTAAGTACTTTTTGAACATAAGAATATTTGCTAGTCCAGTTTCTAAATCGTAGAAAATGGCCCTTTTTAGTTTTGTTTCTATAATTTTTCTGTCAGATATATTCCTTCCTATTAAAATAAATTTTTTAAGTTTTTTGGAAAATACCATATGTCCTTCAAACCAGACAGGAATTCCGTTCCTTGTTAAGAACTTATATTCAACTTTAATTGTTTTATCTGGATTTTCTAATGCTTGATTGAGAACGTATATGAACTTCTCTCTATCGTCGGCAGAAATAAAATCAAAAATACTCTTTCCTACTGTCTCTTTGTCGTAATAACCCAGTTTGGTTAAGGACTCACTTTGATAAAGTATTTTCCCTTTCCTATCCAATAGGAATAGGATATCGGGAGAGTACTTCATTAAATTTTCAAGAGTCGATAAAGTTTTCTCTAATTTTTTCTGCAAGCGCTTCTCTTTTGTTATATCAATCAAAATTAGTAAGAATTTTATTGTATGACTTTCCTCTCTTATATTATTTTTAATAGCTTTTATCCAGAGATATCTGCCAGTTTTCTTCTTAAATCTGAAAATTACTGTAATTTTCTTCTTATTTTTATAGTTTTGATTTATAAGGTTTAAAAAATTTTCTCTATCATCTGAATGGACTTTTTCTATAAAAGACTCAAAGTCTCCTAAATCACTCTTATCGTATCCTGTTAATTCAAAGATTGCACTGTTGAGGTAAATAATTTTAACGGCCTTTGTTTTCCTGTTTACTTCTACTTCTTGAATTGGAATGGTTATAGTCTTTATTTTATTTTCTAAATCGACTTTACTTGTTATATCAATTCCTATAATTAGTCCATAATATTGATTTCCTATTTTAATAGTTTTTTTCAACGATTTAAGATAGACAAACTTACTATCTTTCTTTAATAAAGCCAGGATATAAAAATTCTCTTGTGATTTATCCTCGGAGATTCCAGTTTTACTTTTCTTAAATGATGGAAATAACTCTTGAATTGTTCTACTTTTTATCTCCTTTTCACTATAATTTGTCAATTTTAACGTATACTTATTGAACCATACGGGCTTATCCTTCTCATATATAATAACAATAGCCGGAATTTCATCTATAATCTGCCTTAAAATCACACTGCTTAATTTCATATTCTCCTCCCCAAACTTTTTACTTTTAAGATTATTGGAATCTCTTCTTAAAATCAACTGATATTATTCTTATTGTCCTAACAACTTTTTCCAATTAAGAAAAAGAGTTATTATTTTGAATCATGATAAAGGAAATCTACGAAATAAGAAAGCTCTTACTTCTATCTATTCCAGTAGGGATTCTTTCTGGACTTCTGGCAGTTGGATTTCTCTATTCACTGGATTTCTCTACAAACCTCTTCTTGGGAAATATCGTAGGCTATCATCCTCCAAAGCCCTTCGGAGAGGGAGGAGGAGAAACGTACGTTTTCTTCATCTCTCACAGGTTTCTCCTTCCACTTGTAACCGCCATTGGAGGATTAATTGTAGGAATACTGGTCTATCTTTTTGCACCTGAGGCAGCAGGCGTAGGTACGGACGTTGCAATAAAGGCCTTCCACTACGGTCTTCCGATAGGTTTAAAGAGCTCCATCTTAAAACTCATTACCTCGGCTATAACCATTGGAAGTGGTGGCTCATCAGGTAGAGAAGGTCCTATGGCACTTATAGGTGCCGGTATTGGAAGGTGGTTTGGGGAAGCTCTAAAACTGACTCAGGAGGAGAAGAACATTCTCCTTGCAGCAGGCTTAGGAGCCGGAATTGGAGCCGTTTTTAGAGCTCCCTTTGCAGGGGGAATTTTAAGCGCTGAGGTCTTCTACAAGGAGGACTTTGAAGTAGAGGCACTGATTCCAGGATTTGTCTCCTCCATTGTAGCCTACATCGTTGCTGGATTCTTTGTAGGATACGAACCCCTGTTTAAAACGGAGGTCGTTTTTCCAAAATTTACAACCGAGGAGATTGCAGGGTACATCGTTTTAGGCATCGTTTCAGCATTTATTGCAAAGTTCATGATTTTCACCTTTTACAGTGTAAAGAACCTGTTTAAAAACTTAAAAATCCATCCAATCCTGAAACCTGCAGTTGGTGGCTTCTTAGCTGGAATCTGTGGAATCCTCACTCCCCTTGCTGTGGGAAACTCTTACGGCTGGATTCAGATGTTTATGAAAGGAGAATTCTTGTACTTATCATTTCCACTAATCCTCCTTAGTATTCCTGTTGTTATTCTTTCACTCTCATTCACGTTGGGTTCTGGTGGGTCTGGTGGTGTTTTTGGTCCATCCTTGGTTGTAGGTGGAATTACGGGAGCTTCACTCTCAATTCTATTTAACGATTTACTTGGAGGTCCCGTTTTTAATCCTGGAATGATGACAATTGTAGGAATGATTTCCGTATTTACTGCAGCTGCAAGCGCTCCTCTTTCCACAATTATCCTGGTATCTGAAATGACAAGAGGGTACGACATTCTTCCGTACGCCCTCCTATCACTGGTAATTGCCCATAATCTTGCAGGATTTGAGAAAACGCTCTTTGAGTACCAACTCTTAAACAGACTTGAGTCTCCATTCCACAGAGATGAACTAAAGGCCTTCATTTTGAAAACTGCAAGGGTGAAGGAGGTTATGACCAGGAATGTAATAGCCCTCCATCCAAATGCTTCCGTTCTTGAAGCAAAGGAGATAATGGCTAAAAAGTTTATTGCGGGAATACCTATTGTTAATGAGAAGAATCAGGTAATTGGAATAGTTACAACGTCGGATGTTTTAAAGGTTGAGCCGGAAAAAATGAAGACTACAAAGGTCTTTGAAATAATGACTCCCAAACCTGCATGTGTCCTTCCGGATTGGAACTTATTAGAGGTTATGAAGCTCTTTGCAAACTACGGTTACGGCAGAGCTCCCGTTGTCTCAGATTTTGAATCTATGAAGTTAGTTGGAATTATTTCCCGTTCAGATATAGCCAGATACCTGATAAAGAAAAACGTTATTTAACCTTCCTCTTTTCCTCCAACGTGTGTTTCCATGCAAGCACTGCAAAGGAGAGAGGAAGGGCAATTGCAATTATTGTACATATTATCCCTAAAATCGTGTTCTCACTCATCTACACCTCCCTGTAAACTTCAATCACGTTGTAGAGAGTATCCCTCTCTACAGGGATTTTTCCGGCTTCCCTTATGAGCCTAATGAGCCTCTTTTTTGGTATATACTGTCCTGCTCTTGCTCCTGCAGCCTGAGTAATATCCTCCTCTGTAACCGTTCCGTCAATGTCGTCTGCTCCAAACTGGAGTGCAAGCTGGGCTATCTTTTCGCCCAACATTACCCAGTAGGCCTTTACGTGTTGAAAGTTATCAAGGAGAAGCCTTGAAACTGCTATCGTCTTAATTTCATCAAACCCTGTTGTGTAGTTGGCATTGGGAATTTCTGTATTGATAGGGTGGAATGCAAGGGGTATGAACGTTTGAAATCCTCCCGTTTCGTCCTGAGCCTCCCTCAACCTGATTAAGTGGTCAACCCTGTCCTCAAAGGATTCAATGTGTCCAAAGAGCATCGTTGCATTACTCTTCAAACCCAACCTGTGTGCCGTTTTGTGTATCTCTAAGTACTCCTCCCCTGAAATCTTATCGGGACATATCCTTTTTCTAACACCTTCGGAAAATATCTCTCCACCACCTCCTGGAATTGAACCGAGTCCTGCTTCTATTAGGTCCTTCAGAGTCTCCTCAATAGTTCTACTTCCCCTCTCGGATATGTACTTAATCTCCTCTGCAGTGTAGGCTTTAACGTGAATGTCTGGAAACTCCTCTTTAACTTTCCTTACAATATCTAAGTAATCCTCGTATCCCCAGTCGGGATGAAGGCCTCCAACTATGTGAACCTCTGTAAGTCCCGGGTTCTGCTCCTTGTAGTTCCTCAGCTTTTCAAGGATTTCTCCAACTGTTAGTTCGTATGCTCCCTCTTCTCCCTTTTTCTTTCTAAAGGCACAGAACTTACACGTTCCAATGCAGATGTTTGTGGGAGTTATGTGAACGTTAACGTTAAAGTAGGCAAACTTTCCGTTCTTCCTCTCTGAAACCAAGTTTGCCAGATATCCTATCGTGTGAATGTCGTTAGATTCAAAGAGGGTAAGTCCATCCTCAAAGGAGAGCCTCTCGCCGTTTAAAACCTTTTCAGCTATGGGAATTAACCTCTCATCTCTTATAAAGTTCATCGGTAAACCCTCAAAACGTTGTAGTTTGTGTCCCTCTCAACTGGAATTTTTCCGGCCTCCTTTATGAGCTTTATAAGCCTCTCCTTTGGCATGAACGATGAACTTTCTGCCCCTGCAGACCTTGTTATCGTCTCCTCAACGACCGTTCCATCAAGGTCGTTTACTCCAAAGTGTAGGGAAATCTGAGCCAACTTTTCGCCTAAGGTTATCCAGAAGGCCCTTACGTGCCTGAAGTTGTCAAGGAGGAGCCTTGCTGCCGAGAGCATCTTCAGGTCGTCAAACCCCGTTGTAAAGTTTCCTCCAAGTTTGGTGTTCTTCGGCTGGTATGCAAACGAGATGAATGCCTGAAAACCTCCCGTTTCGTCTTGGAGCTCCCTCAGCCTCAAAAGGTGGTCAACCCTCTCCTCTACAGTTTCTATGTGACCGTAGAGAATTGATGTATTTGTTTTAAGTCCAAAGGAGTGAGCAACCTTGTGGATTTCAAGGTATCTCTCTGCAGAGAGTTTCTCAGGACAGAGTTTTTCCCTAACTCTACTACTGAAAACTTCGGCTCCCCCTCCTGGAAGAGCATCAACTCCGGCCTCAATTAGGTCTATTAGAACCTCCTCCAGACTCCTTCCCGAGATTCTACACAGGTGGTCTACTTCTTCGGCTGTGAACGCCTGAATCTTTGCATTCGGATTCGCCCTCTTAATTTCACTAACGAACTCAATGTACTTTTCGTAGTTCCAGTCAGGATGAAGACCGCTAACTATGTGAATCTCACTTACTCCCTCAAATTCCTTGGCCTTTTTAACTGCATCCTCAAGTGAGAGCTCGTAAGCACCTTCCTCTCCCCTCTCCTTCCTAAAGGCACAGAACTTACAAGACCCCTTACACAGGTTTGTTAGGTTTATGTGCCTATTAACTATGAAGTAAACCAACTTCCCGTTTTTTCCCTCATTTACAAAGTTTGCAATCCTCCCCAAGGTCAGGATATCGTTTGTTTTAAAGAGTTTTACTCCATCCTCAAAGGAGAGCCTCTCTCCGCTTAAAACCTTCTCAGCTATGGGAAGGAGCTCCCTGTCCTCAACAAGCTCAGGGTCTAAAATCTCCTTAATATCAACCATCAATCTTCCCCTTCTACTCTTATGCCCTTCTCCTTTAACGTTTCAGTCAACTTCTGAATCCTCCTTATGGTATCCTTTGAGAGATGGTGTTCCATAAGACAACCCTCTTCTTCAGCCCTCTCCTTTGAGAGTCCTAAAACGTCCATAAGAAATTCCCTTAAAACCTCGTGCTTTCTGTAGAGGGCTTCTGCATACTCCTTACCCTTTTTGGTTGTTCTCACGTAGCCGTAGGGTTCGTACTTGATGAACCCCCTTTCAGAGAGTCTCTTTAGAACCTCTGTTACCGTAGGCATCTTTACACTTCTTGCCTTGGCAATCTCCTTTACCCTTGCTACTCCGTTTTCCCTCTCAATCAGGTAGATTGTCTCAAGGTAGTCCTCTAACCTTGGGGCTAACTTATCTTCCATTTCTCTTCCCTTCATTGGTAGTTTAGAATAAATATAAACCTAACTCCGTTAAGTTCCACTAACTTTTAACCTTTATTCCGCAGTGCTGACAGAGGGAGCTCTCAGATGCAACAAAGAGGTTTGAGCCGGAGCTCCTTTCAGGTTTAGGAAAGTAAAAGTCAACTGTAAACCAAGCCCTGTCCTTCAATCCTAACTTTTTTAAAATTTTGTATGCCGTTTCTTTTGCCTTAGCTGAGGCCTCAACAAATGTCGTCATTCCAGTTGCCGCATCTCCTGTGACGAAAATATTATCTCCCTCAAACCTTGACAACAACTCCCTATCAACGTCAAAACCTATCGCCGGAACGATGTAGTCTGGAGAGAAACTACCACACGAAAATGAAACTACTCTACCCTTGGACCCTTTTAGTTCACACTCTGTATAAACTCTAACTCCCTCCTTTATAGCCTCCGTTAGCTCCCTCCTGTTTGCCCTTATCTGAGAGCTCTCCCCCCTGTAAATTACAACAACCTCTGCCCCCCTCCTTACAGCAAGCCTTGAAACGTCAAAAGCCGTATCACCTGCCCCTATAACGGCTAACTTCTTTCCCTTCAAGTGTGGCGGATTCTTCAAAAACTCCAGAGGGTAAATTACCCTTCCTGAGAAGTTCTTAATTAAGCTCTCGTCCAATTTCCTTTCTCTCTGAGCTCCAACGGATAGAACAACTGCATCGTAACCCTCAGGTCTTTCCCTAACTTCACGGTTTAAATGGATTTTCAAATTTTTAAACGAAGTGACAAAGGCTATCTCCTTCTTTGAGATTTTCCTATCAAGCTTGAAATCTGGAATAACGTTTAGAATTCCACCAAGCTCACCCTCTCTTTCAAATAAGTCGACCTGAACTCCGACGGACGATAAGTAGTAAGCAACAGTTATTCCAGCTACTCCACCTCCAACAACTGCAACCCTTTTTCCAACCTTTGGGAAGAATGGTTCCCTCTCTCTAACTTCTATCTTCTCAAGAACATTTCTTGCCATTTCCCTGTGTACTTCCTTTATCCTCAGAGGCCTTTCCGGAAGAACCCCACACTTTTCCTCACAGGGTGCTGGACAGAGCTCTCCCAGCGTAAACGGAAAGGGAGACGATAAAAAGAAAACTCCAAAAGCCTTTTCAAGCTCTCCTTTTTCACATAGAGACATAAAGGAGGGAACTTTTACACCTGCAGGGCAGAAGTCCTCACAGGGAGAGGTTTCCCTCTTCTTTCCCCTTCCTGCATCGTAGGCTTGAAGTGCATAAAGGAGAGCCTGTGAAATTAGAAGGGTCAGTGAACCGTAGTTAACCGGAAAGTTTAAAAGGTACCAGTAGTAAAATGGAAATGAAAATATTGAAAAAATAGAAACTCCTGTTAAATTCCTTCCCTCGTAAATCTGACCTAATCCTGGCAGAATGAGGGATAATTTTTGGGCTTTCCTCCTCCTTTTTAATACTTCCGCTCCCTTCAGTGCAAATAGTCTGTCAGGTTCCATTTTTCCCCTTTCCTTCGTTTAATGGGAATAGAATTATAAGACCAAGAATTTCCGGAGGTTGAATGTTAGAGGAGAGAATAGAGGGAAGCGTTTTTGGTTCCGTTATAGGGGATGCGTTGGGAACGCTTGTTGAGGAGATGGACAGGGAAACTGTGAAGAAGGCCTACGGAGGCCCTATTATCGGATTTGTTGAGCCATCGCCACTTTCAGTTTGCCCTTTTCTTAAAAAGGGGCAGTACTCACACGAGTCGCAGGTTTTTCTAATGGCTTTGGAGGTCTACGCCGAAAAGGGATACTTTGATGAGATTCTCTACATAGAGAAGCTGATTGAGTGGGTTAAGGATGAGAGGTCTCACAGGTACCCTGCAGGTTCACACGTAAACGCTGCCCTTTCCTACGCTGCAGGTTTAGAACCTGACGAGGCAAGGGTAAAGAGCTGTGATATAGATGGAGCTCTCCCAGCGGTTGCTGCAGGTCTTTTCAGGTGGGACAGCAGTTACGATGCCTATTCAGAGGGTAGCTACATAGCCTCTTTAACCCACAACGATGAAGCCCTGATAGATACTGCAGGTGTTATTGCCGTTGCAGTCTCAGAGCTTGTAGGAGGGAGAGTTTTGCTTTCCTCTCAGGAGGATAGATTGGGTTTTGTTGAAGTCTTAAGGGAGTTTTCCAAAACGGAGATGGTGAGAGCCTACTTAGACCTTTTGGTTCAAGCACTCAGAAAGGAAGTTTCTTCTTTAGATGATGCAATTCTCATGCTTGGAAATGGAAGTTTTGCCCCGGAGGCCTTTTCACTTTCTTTGTTTATAACACTACAAAACCCTAACTCCTTCAGGAAGGGTCTCTTAACTGCCGTAAACTCCTACGGTGACTTTGGTGGGGATACAGACGCAGTTGCTTTTTTGGTCGGAGCTCTCCTTGGAGGGTACTTAGGAGTTGGTTCAATCCCTAAGGATTGGCTTTCCTGTATAGAATCAAGGGATTATATTAAGCTTATTATCAATAAACTTATTGATAAAATTAGACAATAACTAAACACTTGGAGGAAAAATGAGAACAGCTATCTCTTTAGCTTTAACCTTCTCTCTTCTTTCTCCACCTTCGCTTGGTTCTGAGTGCTCTCCTCAAACGCCGATTATCAAGGTTGATGGTAGGTATGTTGACTGCTCATACTTTAACTACGTTGTTTCAAAAATCCCTGAATGGGTCATAAAGAAGTACTACGGTGGAGATGAGGGGTTAAAAAAACTTGAGGATAAAATGGCTGAAAGGCAGCTTATTCTTGAGAAGTACGAAAAGGAGGGCCTTTTTAATAGACCTGACCTGAAGGAGAAATTAATCAGAGCTGAAATTAAGAACTTGTCAGCACTGTACATGTCAAAAAAGCTTAGTAAGGTTAGTGTTTCTGAAAGGGAAATCGATGAGGAGATAAGGAAACACTACAGGAGTAAAAAGGTAACTCCGGAGCTCCGCCACTCTGTCAAGGTAAATCTTGAGGTGAGGAAGATTGTTTCTAATAGGGAAAAGATACTTAACAGTGTGAAATCAAAAATCCTCATAAAGAATTCACATCCAAAATCTCTAAATGACGTTGTTGCAGTTTTCGACGGAAGAAAAATAACCTACGGCGACATAAAACCCTTACTTCCAAGGAAGTTCTCAAAGAGAGAGCTTGAAAGAGCTCTTACTTCCTATGCCATTTACCTTAAGGCCAAGGAAGAAGGCCTTGACAAATTTCCAGATTACAGAAACTCTATCCTTTACATGAAGGAGAACCTTGCCGTTTCTGACTTTGAGAAAAAGCTGTTGAGCAGAGTTCACGTTAGCGACGATGAGATAAAGAGCTACTACAGAAAGCATAGAGAGGAGTTTAAAACGCCAGAGTCAGCGAGGGTTATGATAGTTGAGTTTGACTCTGAAGAAGAGGCAAAGGAAGCCCTCAATAATTTAAAATCTGGAAAAACGTTAAAAGAGGCTGTTCCAAGGAACTACCTTTCAACTGCAAGGGAATGGACCGTTCTCTCATCGGATAAGGAAAATCCAGTTTCACAACTCGTCTTTTCAACAAGGGAAAAGTACAACCTTCTGAACGTTCCTTCCGGAAAAACCCTACTCATAATTACTGAGAAAAGGAAGCCGTCGGAAATTCTTCCATTGGGAGATGTCTATAACGAAATAAAGGAAATGTTAAAGGAGAAGAGAGCGAAGAAGGAGAAGAATAGAATTGTTTCCGCGCTTAAGAAAAAGTACGGTTTGAAAATCCTAAGACCTGCCTCCTGCTGCAGGGACTAAGACTCCAATTAGGGGCTCCTCTTTTAAAAACTGGATGGAGCTCCTAAACTCCTCAATCTTTAGTTTCTCTAAATCCGAAAGAGCTTCTGTATAGTAACCTAAGTCCTCCATTATTCCAAGTGCAAATCCTAAAGCTTCTGCCTCTGCGTGCCCATCCTCTCTTGAAAATATCTCGTTCTTAAAAAGCTTTCTCTTTCCTAAGAGAAACTCCTCCTCATCCAAATTTACTACCTCCTTTAGAACCTCTCTCGTTTGGGAGAGTGACTCATCCACTCTTTCCGTTGAGATTCCTATCAAAAAGTTTGAGCCAAGGAGTAGGTTCTGGTAGTTTGAGGAGGCGGAAAAGGCAAATCCCTTTTCCCGGAGATTTCTGTAGAGAAGGGAGCTCCTTCCCGAGGAGAGAACTGAGTCCAAAACATCAAAGTTTATATCGGTTCTTCCGGCAGGTCCTAACTTCCATCCCAACAGGACGTAGGGAATAGAAACTGCCGGGTGCTCCATCCTGAAAAACTTTGGGTTAAGTGGACTCCTCTCAAGAGGAGGTTCCTCAACTTTTCCGTCCCTTTTAAACTTTCCAAATAGCTTCTCGCACTCTTTTAAAACTTCATCTTCATCTACATTCCCGCACACAACAACAGTCAACCTCTCAGGAATGTAGAGCTCCTCGTAGAAATCCCTTACGGTCCTTGATGAAAATTTTGAAACGGTCTCCTTAAAACCCAAAATGGGAAAGCGGTAAGGAGCTTCAGTGTACATTTCACTTAAGAACCTCTCTGTAAAAACCTCGTGGGGGTTATCCTCACTCCTTGCTATTTCCTCTAAAACTATGGGAATTTCCTTCTCTACCATATCCTCGGAAAGAAGTGGATTTAAAACTAAGTCGGATAGAACGTAGAGGGCCGTTTTAAAGTGTTTGGCAGGAAGGTTTATGTAGTAGTACGTATAATCGTAGGATGTTGCTGCATTTATTTCACCTCCAACCGATTCGACCAAAAGGTCTGCGCTTCCGGGAGGGAGATTTTGACTTCCGTTAAAAATCATGTGCTCCAAAAAGTGGGCAACTCCCCTGTTCTCCTCCTTTTCGTAGGAAGCTCCTGCCCTTACCCAAACCGAGACGGTAACCGAGTTTAGGTCACGTCTCGTTCTTACAGCAACCTTTACTCCGTTGTCTAACCTTTCTACCCTTACCATGGCAAGAATTATAAATTAAACTTCACTTTAACCGGAGGTAATCTTGAAAGCTCTTGTTTTAGGAAAGGGGAAGAGCGGAACCTCTGCAGGAAAGTTACTCTCCCGTTTTGGAGTGAGCGTTACCTACTTTCAGGATGGAGATTCACTTGAGAAAATAGATTTTGACCTTGCCGTTAAGTCGCCGGGAATTCCCAATGAACACTGGTTAGTTCAAGAACTTAGGAATTTGGGAATTAAGGTTTACGGTGAAATTGAACTTGCCTATAGGTTCTCTAAAGGGGAGATTGTTGGGATAACCGGAACCAACGGAAAGAGCACAACAACTGCACTCGTTTACGAAACGTTAAAGAGGAATAACTACAGTGCCTTCATAGGGGGAAACTTCGGAATTCCCTTTTCCGACTTCTGCTTGGATACAGACGATAACTCCACTTCCGTTTTGGAGCTCTCCTCGTTCCAGATAGAGGACTTAATTTCATTTAGAGCTAAAGTTTCTGCCGTTCTAAACGTTACTCCAGACCACCTTAACAGGTACTCCTCGTTTTCAGACTACCTTAAATCGAAGCTGAAAATTACAGGGCTCTCAGATATCGTTGTCCTCAATGGGGATGATGAAAACCTAAGGAAATTAAAAGGAAATAAGTTTCTATTCTTCAGTAGAACTTCCCCAGCCGATGCCTACTTTGACGGAACGTTTCTAATCTCAGACGGCGTTAAGATTCCCGTTTCGGAGCTCCCTCTAAAGGGGGTCCACAACGTTGAAAACTACCTTGCCTCCACTCTAATTTTGAGAGTCCTTGGTCTTAAGGAGGATGAGATACTAAAGGGATTCCTCAGTTTCAAGGGGCTTCCCCACAGGACGGAGGTTGTTTCGGTTGTTGATGGAGTAACCTTTGTGAACGATTCAAAATCGACGAACGTAGATTCCCTTAAAAAGGCACTCGAGAGCTTTAGTAGTGTAATTTTAATAGCAGGTGGGAGCGATAAGGGACTCGACTTTTCTTCCCTGAGGGAGCTCTTTAGGGAAAGGGTTAAACACCTAATAGCAATTGGAGAGACTGCCGATAGGTTCTTGGAGACCTTTGGAGACCTGATTCCCTCTGTAAAGGCCCCTTCAATGGAGGAAGCAGTTAGGGAGGCCTTCAATAGAGCAGAAAGGGGGGACACCGTTCTCCTATCTCCAGGATGTGCAAGTTTCGATATGTTTGAAAACTTTGAGGATAGGGGAGAGAAGTTCAAGGAGGTTGTCAAAAAACTGGAGGTAGAGATTGGTAAATAGGAGAGTTTACGGCTGGTCCATCTTCTTCACAGCCCTCTTTCTATCCCTCTTGGGCGTTGTCTTTGTCTATACGGGAAGTTACTTCTGGTGCTTGAGGCAGGGAGTTTCTCCTTACTCCTACGCCCTAAAGCAGGGAGTTGCTCTCTTTATAGGTGTTCTCGGAGCTCTCTCCATCTACAGATTTCTCAACTACAGGGATTTGGTTAACCGTAAAATTTTACGGTTAATTTATTTAACCGCCATCCTTCTACTGATATTGGTTCTGATATTCGGAAAGGAGATAAACAACTCAAAGAGCTGGCTGGTAATAGGGGGATTTTCTCTTCAACCCGCCGAGCTGTCAAAGGTTCTAATAATAGTCTTTGTTTCTACCTACCTTAAGTACAGGTGGTACGACATCCAGAACAACTTTAGAATCTTTGTAGCATTTATGGTTTTTGGCCTCTTTCTACCGGATATTCTGATACTTGCCGAGGGAGATTTAGGCTCTGCGATGATTTTATCCCTCTCAGTCTTTGCCGTTTTACTCGTGACGAGGCTAAACTACAGGTACACACTTCTTCCAATAGGTTTGGGATTCCTCCTATTCCTGTTTGCAGTTGTTACAACTCCCTACAGGCTGATGAGGATAAAGATTCTCCTCCACCCCGAAAACTACATTCAAACAACGGGAAAGTACAGCAGTTACCAGTTGGTTCAGGCATTCGTTGCCTTTGCAAAGGGAAAGTTGACAGGCCTTGGGATAGGAGAAGGAATTCAGGCAAAGTTTCAGTTTCTCACCTACGCTTACAGCGACTTTATGTATGCTCACATTGCTGAGGAAGTAGGAGCTTTAGGAGCAATTTTCATTCTCTTGCTCTTTCTGTTTATCCTCTACTCGGGACTTTCGATAGCAGATAGAACCGATGAACAGATTGGAAAGTACCTTGCACTTGGATTGACTACGTACATCTTCCTACAGGCAGTTGTTCACATAGGGGTTAACATAGGACTCTTACCTACTACAGGAATAACCCTTCCCTTTATGAGTGCAGGAGGGAGCTCCCTAATTTCAAACTTCCTTGCAGTAGGGGTTCTTATGGCAGTTGCAAAGAGCCTTCCCTCAGAATCAAAGGTAAAGGCAAGGGTTGTTGGAAAGGGGAGGTACGCTTAGTTGAGGCTCTTAGTAGCAGGAGGAGGAACGGGAGGCCACTTCTTCCCTGCACTTGCAGTATCGAAGGAGCTCTTGAGGAGGGGAAACGAGGTTCTCTACGTCGGCTCTTTTGGTGGAATAGAGGAGAGGGAGAAATTCCCTACTAAAAAGGTCCTATTAAAAGTCTCTGGATTTATCGGAAGGGGAATCAGGGGATATTTAGAATCCTACAGGTTTGTAACCTCTACCTTTAAGGTTTTAAAGTTAATTGAAGAATTTAAACCAGATGCAGCAGTCGTTTTTGGAGGTTACTCGTCGCTACCGGTGGGCATCTCCTCTGTCATCAGGGGAGTTCCTCTGTTCGTTCAGGAGCAAAATTCCGTTCCCGGAAGGGTTAACAGACTACTTTCGAGGTTTTCTGAAAGGTGTTTCTTGGGGTTTCCCCCAGCTTCCTCCTATTTGTCAGAAACCGCTGAATTCACCGGGAATCCGGTAAGGAGAGGGGTTTTAGAGAAGAGGAAGTTGAAAAGGGAAGTGCTCCTTGAGGAGTTCGGACTCGATAGAGATAAAAAGGTCTTGGTTGTAATTGGAGGAAGTCAGGGAGCTCTATGGATAAACGAGTTAGTCTTAAAGTCCATTCCTCTGATTTCAAAACTCCCCCTTCAGGTTGTTCACATTACTGGAAGGTCAAAAAAGGAAGAGGAACTTAAGGAAAAGTACAGGGAGTTTAACGTTAAGGCCCTCGTTTTTCCATTTTACAGGGACGTTGGAAAAATCTACAGGTTGGCCGATGCGGCCGTTTCAAGGGCTGGAGCTCTCGCGATATCGGAAATGTCCCTGTTTGGTGTTCCTTCTCTTCTCATTCCATTTCCATTTGCAGCAGACAATCACCAGCTAAAAAATGCAGAGTACGTGGAGAAAATTGGAGGAGCTCTCTGTAAAACTCAAGGAGAACTAACTGAAAAAATATTCTCTGAAGAGGTTGAAAGACTCCTGTTTGATAGAATTTTAAGGAGTAAACTGAGGGAAAACTTCCTAAAGTTTTCAAGGCCTTATGCAACTGAAACGGTAGTGGAGAGGGTATGCAGCAGAAGAAATTGATAGAAGCTGCCATTTTTCTATCTCAGACTCCTGTAAAGGTTAGTGAACTATCTCAAAAGCTCAACATTCCCCTTGAGACCGTTGAAAAGCTGATAGAGGAGCTCCAGGAGGAGTACAGGAACAGGGGAATCCAGATAAAGAAGGTTGGAGGAGGTTACAGGTTTCAAACAGACCCTTCCATTTCTAAAGGCTTGAAACCGTTCGTTGAGGATAGGCCGGTTAAGCTGTCCAAAAACCTTTTAGAGGTTTTGGCAATAGTGGCCTACAACCAACCAATAACAAAAAGGGAGATTTTTCAGATAAGGGGACAGAATCCAGATGGAGCTCTAAAATCCCTCATTGAAAAGGGACTTATAGAGGTTGCTGGAAGAGCTCCAGTACCAGGGCGTCCAAAACTGTACCGGACAACAGAGGAGTTCTTGGTTCACTTTGGACTTAATTCCCTTGAGGATTTACCACCTGTTGACCTACTTATTGGAGAGAACGTTGGAGAGAATTCAGGAAGCAGTTGAGCTAATTTATGAGGACGAATCGTTAGCAGAGTGCTGTGAAGAGGCCCTGCCAAGAGTGGAGAAGTTTCTATTAGATTTGAATAGGACTCTCCCAGACTGGATTGATGGAGATTTCTTTGTTGAACTTGCCAACAGGATTAGGGTAAACTTACTATCAAACCCGAGTTACAAAGAGAAATTTTTGGAGGGAAATATGGGAGTTATAACAGTTACCTATGAACTTGGTTCAGGAGGCCTTGAGATTGCAAAGAAGGTTGCAGAGAAGCTTGACTACAGAGTAGTCTTTTCAGAAATACTTACAGAAGTAGCAAAGAGGCTTGGGGTTCCTGAGTGGAAGATAGAGAACTTTGAGGAGTTTAAGTACGTACCATCAAAGCTTTCACTCTTTGACCTCTTTCAGTTGGAGAAGGATTTAATAGACTTTGGAGCTCTGTTTGGTGGAAAGAAGAAGGAGGTCACGTTTGAGGAGTTTAGAGAGGCCTTGGTTAAAGCAGTAACGGCCTTTGCAGTTTCAAACAACGTTGTAATTGTTGGCCACGGAGCTGCCTGTATTCTTCAGGAGTATCCAAATTCACTCCACATAAAGGTAGAAGCTCCTTTTGAGGACAGGGTAAAGGCCTTTTCTGAAAACACGGGAAGGAGCTTTGAAGAAGCTGAGAGGGAGTTGAGAAAGATTGACGATAAGGAAGTCCTATTCTACAAGGACATATGTGGAGAGGACATTAACAGAATTGACCTATTCCACATGAAGATTAACTCATCAAAGGTTCCTGCTGAATCTGCTTCAGAAATAGTTGTTAACGCATTTAAACTTCTGATAGAGGCTTAGTATGGTATCACTTACAGACAGAGATGCCCTTATCGTTGTTGACATGCAGAATGACTTCATGCCTTGGGGAAGTCTACCTGTCCCCGAGGCAGACAAAATCATTCCAAAGGTAAACAAGTACATTAAACTCTTTTTTGAAAGGGGACTTCCTATATTTGCAACGAGGGACTGGCATCCGGAAAACCACATCTCATTTAAGGTCAATGGAGGTAAGTGGCCAGTTCACTGTGTCCAGTGGAGCAGGGGAGCTGACTTTGCCGAAGGTCTTGAAATTCCACCTGAAACGTTCATAGTTAATAAGGGTGATAGACCCGAACTTGAGGCTTACTCGGGATTTCAGGGAACGGTTTTAAATGAGCTCCTGAAGGAAAGGGGCATTAAGAGACTATTTGTCTGCGGAGTTGCAACGGAGTTCTGCGTTAAGAATACCTGTATCGGCGGAATTAACTTAGGGTATACCGTTTTTCTCCTCAACGATGCCGTAAAGGGAATTGGAGAGGAGAGCTCCCAAAGAGCTGTTGAGGAGCTCCTCAGAGGAGGCTGCATAGTCTTAGAGAAAAGGGATTTAATCCTCGTTTAAGCTCTTTAGAATTTCATCAATATCAAAGGGTTTAAATTCTCCTTCCCTCTCCTCGTTTAAACTCTCCGAGAATGGCCTCATGATTCTCCCCTTTTCGTCAAATCCTGTGGCTATAACTGTAACTCTAATCGTTCCCTCCAAGTTCTCATCCAACGTCACACCAAAGAAGAAGTTTGTGTCGTCCCTCTTTGTCCTCTCCTTTATCAGACCGGCAGCAGCGTGGGCTTCGTCTAACGTTAAGTCACTACCTCCACTTATATTAACCAAAATTCTACTTGCTCCTTCAACTTGAACGTTTTCCAAGAGCGGATTATCTATGGCCTTGCGGGCAGCGGTGAGAGCTCTATCCTCTCCGTCAGCCTCTCCGGTTCCCATAAGAGCGTATCCTCCACTGTGCATTACAGACTTAACGTCTGCAAAGTCAAGGTTTATGAGGCCGGGCTTTGTTATAACTTCCGTTATGCCTTTGACTGCCTGGTACAGAACGTTATCTGCCATCTTAAATGCATCGACAATTCCTATCTTTTTAGGAGCTACAGTTATCAACTTCTGGTTAGGTATCACCATCAGAGTATCGACGAACTCCCTCAATCTCTTTATTCCCTCCTCTGCATAGTTCAACCTCCTTTTCCCTTCAAAATCAAAGGGTTTTGTAACAACGCCGACCGTAAGTATTCCCATGTCTTTAGCAATTTTTGCAACAATCGGAGCAGCTCCCGTTCCCGTTCCCCCTCCCATACCTGCAGTTATAAAGACCATGTCCGAACCTTCCAAAACCTCCCTGATTTTCGGTTCGTCCTCTAAAGCTGCCTGTTCCCCTATTTCGGGACGGCCACCGGCTCCCAGTCCCTTTGTTAGCTTTTCACCTATTTGAACCTTTATCGGTACCTTTGACTTCATAAGGACTTGAACGTCTGTATTTACAACTGCAAACTCGACTCCTTCTATTCCCTTCTCCATCATTCGGGAGACAGCATTTCCACCGCCACCGCCAACTCCGATAATTTTTATTACAGGTCCCTGAAAAGTCTCCTCAGATATGTCAAACATTCCTTTCCTCCAAAATTTCTCACTGTTACGATAGAATAGTAAGTTCCAAGGAGGTACTTTGCAATGGAATTTTTAGCCGTTGATGTTGGGAAAGGAACACAGGATTTAGTTTTTCCCTTAGATGGAGAGGTGGAAGAGAACTGGCCGAAGTTAATTCTCCCTTCTCCTACAGAGGTTTTATCTAAAAGAATTCGAAATCTAAGAAGGGATATAACTGTCTGTGGCTGTACAATGGGAGGAGGACCTGTTAAAAAAGCACTTATAGAGCATATAAAGAGAGGATACAGAGTAAGGATTACAGAGAAAGCAGCGAAAACTATCAGAGATAACCTCTCAGAAGTTGAGAAATTTGGATTTGAAATTGTGAATGAAGTTCAAAATTGTGATATTTTTCTTTCAGATTTGGACTTTAATGTTTACGAAAGGTTCTTGAGTTTTATAGAAAAGCCCCTCAATAGGATAGGAATTGCCTGTCAGGACCACGGATACAAGGAAGGACAGAGTGACAGAGTTACAAGGTTCAACTACTTTAAAACTATACTGGAGAAGGAGAGAAATCCAAAGAAGCTTTTTATAAAGAAAAAAACCGGTTTCTTTTCTAGGTTTGATTCAATCATTGAACAGTTAGAGGAGAGGGGAATAGAAGGTTTTGTTATGGACAGCAAAATAGCAGCTATTTCAGGTATGGTTGATTACGCAGAGAGGGAGGGGATAAGGGAGTTTGTAGTTCTTGATGTTGGAAATGGACATACACTGGGGGCCTCAGTAAAGAGTGGAGAAGTTCAGGGAATTTTTGAGCACCACACAAAGATGTTAAACAGTGGAAAAATAAGGAAAATCACGGAAAAGCTCATAAATGGAACGTTGACCTTTGAGGAAATCTTTAATGATGGAGGTCATGGAGCTCTCATTTTCTCTTCTGTTAATCCTGAAAAAATATACGTAGTCGGCCCTAACAGGAGTCTGGCTAAAGGTTACGGGGAATTTGCCTATCCTTTGGGAGATGCCATGCTTTACGGCTGTGCAGGCTTGATTTCTGCAGCAAAGTTCGCTTTTTCTTAAAAACTATTTAATTTGCATACCTTGCAGAAGTTTTTGGATTCAAAATTAGTCAAATATTTTGGTTTTTAGTTTTTATAGCTTTAATTACTGACCCGATTTTCGTTGCCCTTATCTTCCACAATAACTTCAATAGGATGGTACGACTTTATATGTGATTTCCTCAGAATATCAGGAAGTTTCTTTTTAAGTTTATTTGGAGTTTTTGAAGTTAATCTAAGTCTAACAAAACCAGCTTTTTCCTTTCCCTTGTTTATATTACCTTCAACTTTAACTTCAGCATCTTCAAATTCGTGTTTTAAATTTTTCTCAAAAAGAGTTAGGAAGTACTCAAAATTTTTGATGAATCTTTCACCTTCTTCCAATCTCCAGTCTATGTAAGGTTTAAGCCTGACAGTTGTAAAGGTTCTATAGAAGAGTTCAAAAATAAATGTTCCCAATAAAACTAACGTTAGGGACTCAAGAGATGAGGGAGAAGTTTTTATGTTGTACCCTATGAGAACGGTTCCAGAAATTAAACAAAGGATAAAACCTAAAAGAGAGATTGAACCTATTGAATCGGTGTAATTTCTCAACCTCCAATTAGCAAAGTTTACCGCTGCAAAGATAGATAAAAATCCGAAACTTCCTGCTATCGAAATATTTTCAAGATTAAACGTTACGGCAAAGAAAACTGATAAAATAGAAATTATCAAAAGTCCTTCAGTTCCTTCTTTCCAAACTTTTCTTGTTAAATTTTTGGGAAGAACTCCAAACTTTGCTACCAAATAACTGACCCTTGCACTACCGTAGAGGGTTGCATTTATTGCAGATGCCGTTGATAAAAGAGCAGCTATTCCTATAAGTATGAATCCAAATTTTCCTAAAATTGGTTCAGCAGCAACTGCAAGAGCGTAATCCTTGTATTTAACAACCTCCTCATAACTTAAATTTGCTACAGCCACAGCAGATACTAGAACGTAAACGAATATAACTGTTAAAACACTGGCATAAAAAGCTCTTGGTAAATTTTTCTCAGGATTTTTAATGTCTCGAGCAGTATTCGCTATAAGCTCAAACCCTTCGTAGGCTAGGAAAATTATCAGTCCTCCTACCATTATTTTTAGTAAACTCTCCCAATTTTCAGGAGAGAGCTTTGAAAAGTTACCTGTTAGAAAACCTAATCCAGAAAAAAGTAAAAGGATTCCAAGTTTTAAAAATACCATTACATCCTCTGCCTTTCCACTTACGTAAGCACCGAGAAAGTTAACAAGTGCAAAAAAGAAGATAACACCGGCTATCAATAATTTTTTATAGAGGGCAATTTCATGACCAAAGATGAGGGCAGAACCATAACTACCAAAGGCATAGGAGTACAGTGAAAGCATTATTACGTAACTGACTAAAAGTAGCGTATTCAAGTAAGCTGTAAACAAATTGTTCCCGAATCCTCTTACTAAAAACTCAACTGTTCCTCCTTCACTTGGATACCTAACTGAAAGCTTTGCGTAGGAGTAGGATGTAATTAGAGCTATAATACCTGCAAAAATAAAAGCTACCGGAGCTGCTCCTTTAGACAGGAGAATAGTTAAACCAAGAACCGCAAATATTCCTCCTCCAATCATTCCACCTACACCTATTGAATAGGCTTCCCAAAAGCCAATCTTTCTTCTCATTTTTTTCTCCTTTTAGTTCTCTTTGGTATAGTTAAAGTTATAAGTTTGGAGGGTACTATGAATAAGGCTTTGTTTCTCTTTCTGACAATTTTTCTTTTTCAAAATTCTACTGCCGGTCAGATAATAAAGGAGAAGTTTATATCTAAACCTGCTATTACTTGGGCTAAAGCCTACTCTCAATTTTTGACGTGTTCTTCTCACTTTAAGTTAGAGTATAAATTTGAACCTAAAGTTGTAGGGAAACTGAACGTACTTTCAGAGTTAGCTAACTCTTACAGTATCCCAGTTAAGGAGCTCCAAAAATCCTACAATTTGGCCGTTGAAAGGGCAGCGGATGAAGTTTTAGCGGAGCTCTCTCAAGAAGCGAAGGAAACGGTAGGAGATGAGGATGTAGCCTTTTTAATGTTGGATTTACCTAATTATACTATTCTGAATTTTGAGAAGTTTATAACTGACTTTGCAAACAGAAATTCCCAGAGATTCCTGGAACGTTCAATGAGGAAGTGTCTAGAAGAATTGAGATACAGTCCAATGATTAGGGCTTTCTTAAAGAGCTGTGAATGTAAGGAACTTTTAAAGGAGTTTCCTAAGGACGTTAAATCGCTTGTTTACCAGAAGCTTTCAACTATTCAAGAGAAACTCGTTGAAAATCCAGATGCGTGTAAAGGAAACGAGCTTAAGTTTATTATAGAAAACCTCAAAAAGTTTGGGTTTGCAGAATAGGAGGTAGTGTTGGAGATAATTTGGGCTCCGTGGAGGCTCTCCTACGTTTCACGTGTTGGAAAGGAGGATAACGGGTGCTTTATATGTAAAGCTGCAAAGGAGTACCCAGAGAGGGCTAAGGAAAACTTAGTTCTGTACAGGGGAGAGAGAGCTCTGGTTATTCTCAACAAGTTTCCCTACAACACAGGGCACCTTATGGTTTGTCCTGTAAGGCATACAGGGGACTTCACTTCACTTTTAACTGAAGAAGTTGTTGAGATTAACGACTTACTAAAGAGAGCCCTAAAAGCACTGAAGAGGGCTTACAATCCTGACGGATTCAACATCGGTCTAAATTTGGGAAAGGCTTCCGGAGGAAGTGTTGATACCCACATCCACTACCACGTTGTTCCCCGCTGGATTGGTGACACAAATTTCCTTCCCGTTGTTTCTGGGGTAAAGGTAATTCCTCAATCACTTGAAGAAACCTATGAAACGTTAAAAAAGTGCTGGGAATAATGTTAAAGAAAATAAAAGAATTCTTTTCAGTAGAGGGGAAACCCTCCATCGACCTCTATTTAAAAAAGTTAGCTGTAAACAGGTACGATTTAATAGACGACACATCCTTTGACGTTGACCTGAAAAGGCCCGTAAATGCCTTTATAACCTTTGCCATTTTGCTCAAAGAAAAGGGGGAGTACTACAAAAGTCTGAAGGTACTTGAAAGTCTGAAGGAAGAGGAACTCTCAGAGGAGGAGAAAAAGTTAGTTATTCTTAACTTAGCTCTGGTTTACAGGTCTGCAGGATTTGTTGATAGGGCTGAACAGGTTTTGAGAGAGGGAATTTCCCTCTATCCTACGGAGAGTTTCTTCTACTACGAACTTGCTCAAATTCTAAAGTCGGAAGGTAAGTTGGAGGAATCCGTTGACCTTTTAGAGAAGGCCGTTGAGTTAAAAGGCAGTTTTTTAGATGACCTAATCTACACAAAGCTGCTTTTAGCAAACAGTTACATCGATTCGGGAAGAACTGATAGAGCCCTGAAAATTATTAGAAAGTTGAAAATTTCTATACCTATTCAATTTTACTACTACGTTCTTTCAAAACTTTTTTACTCTGTTGGAGAGATTAAAAAAGGGTACGAGACGGCCTTTAAGGGAATGAGAATATGCCCTGACAGGGCAGAGCCTTTTTTGGAGGTTATAGAGAGGTACGATTCCCTTAATAGGAGCAAACTTGAAGGACTTCTTGAGAAGTTAGGCTTCTCCGTTCCGATAGTTAGAAAGTTGGTCTATAAGCTTATAGAGGAAGGTAAAGGGGAGAGAGCTCTTACTGTTCTGGAATCCCTCTGGAAGAGGGGAAGGACGTTTGACCCAGAACTTTTTGAGGAGTATATAAAAATTCTCTGGAACTCTGGAAAGAGAAAGAGGGTTGCAGAGGAAGTCATTTCCCTCCTTTCCCTTCTAAAGGAGAATAAAAGGCTCTACAAGTGTGAATCCTGCGGTTTTAAAACCGACCACTTTGACTGGATGTGCCCAAAGTGTAAAGGTTGGGAGACGTTGAGGATAAACGGTGAGGTATAGAGAGTTCCTCAGGGAGCTTCTTAAATCCGTTAGAAAAGGAAGAATTCATTACCTTTTAAGGTTTTTACTCGTATCAGCCTTTGTAATCCTTTCAGCTATCTCCCTTTTTGATATCTCTAAGTATTTAGTTAGGGAAAAGGCAAATATTACACTGATAAAGAAGAACTTTAGGTGGGGATTTGACTGGAAAGATAAGATTTTGTGGGCCTCTGCTGATTCTGTCTTCTTAAAAAGTCCAGGTTTTGAATTAGAACTTTCTAAAGTTAAGGTAGATTTAGACGTTCTAAAAACACTCAAGAGTTTAACTCCTACAGTTTCAAGCCTTAGATTGGAGAGTGGTAGGCTTTTTATTTTGGAGAGAAGGGGAAAAAAGAAAAACTTACGTTTTCCTAAAGTTCCAGTAAAGATTGAAAATTTGAAGGTTTCAAGTTTTGCTCTTATTTCAAAGGATGTGGAGCTCCTTTTAAACGGAATTAAGCTTAACAACAGGTCGATTTCCTCTGGAGGATTAGAGGGAAAGGTGTTTGGGAAAGACTTATGGGTCTCTCCCTTTTCGGGATTTAAGGAGAACAACCTTTTCAGAATTCCCTCCGTATCCTTTAGTTATAACGGATGTAGCGGTCAGGGAAGTGTAGCATTCAAGGGCTTTGAAGAAGCTCAAAGTAACTTGGAACTCTCCTGCCCCTACTACCTTGGAAAACTAACCGTAAAGAAATACGGTAAATCCATCAACGTAGTCTGGAAAGGTAGTTCCTTTGGAAAAAGAACTTACGGAGAGGGGGAGCTCCTTTTTACAAAAACCAAAGTAAAAATTGAGAGCTTAAGGGGAAGTTTTGAAAATACCTCCTTTAGAGGTTCTGGAGAGTTAAAGGGGGACAGATTTATCTTTTCTGGTAGGGTTCATGGCTCTACTTTAAAGTTTAGGGAGATAAAAGTTGTCAACTTTAATTCTCAGATAGAAGTAAAAGGAAACATTAAAGGTCCGGAAGTTAGAGTTACTGGAGAGGCAGAAAAGTTAGAAACTCCCATTCTGGACCTGAGTAGGATTAAGGCTACAGCCTCTATTTCCCCTAAGAGGAAATTTAACGTTAGCTTTAGTTCTAAAGCTATAAGGGGAAGCCTTTCAGGGAAGTTAAGTAATTTTGAGGGAAACTTTTTCTTTAAAAATTTAAAAATTAACGAGTTTAAGAGGATTAGAAGCTACAGGAGTAAGTATGGAAAGTGGATTCCTTCCTTGGAGTTCTCCGGAAATTTAAAATTAAGAAGAGATGAAAGGGGACTCACCTATAGGGGAACTTTTTTCCTTAAAAGGTTCTACTTCCGAGGTTATGCCGGAATTGGGAATCTAAATATCAGTGGAAATAGAGAATTCCTGAACTTTAGCGGTAAAATTTCGGGAAAGGATGGGACTGTTGAGTCAAAGGGTAGTATAAACATAAGAAAATTAACTATCGATTCGGAGTATAAAGGGGAAAACCTCTCCCTTAATTCACTTGATTTTTTAAGGTCTTTAGGTCTTAAGGGAATGGTCCGTGGAGGGGGAAGGCTCTACGGCAGTTTAAAAAATCCAAAAGGTCAATTCTCCTTTTCCTCAAAGGTTGTTTATCTCTTTAACCAACCTCTTAATGAGGCCAATGGAGAGGTCAGACTTAAGGACTTTTACTTGAACATATCTGCATTTGCGGAGAATCTCTTTATAGATAGGCTTTCTGTCCACTTAAAACGTCCTATCTCATTTTTCCTTTCTGGAAAAGTTCAGGAAATTTCTTCAGAAAAAGTTTTAGGAGTTTTAAATGGATACAGAGTAAAACTGCCCTTTAAATTGAAGGGTTCTGTTTCCGGTAGTTTCAAAATTGAGGCCAAGGATGTTAAAAGAAGGGATACTTACACTGCACTTGTTTATATAGATAGATTCCATGGAAGTTTCTCAAACGAAATTTTGAGTGCAACAGGAATTGCTGCTGGGAGCATATCCTATTTTGACTCTGAATTGTCAGTTAATTTAACCGGTAAATTGGAGAATGGAATTTTTAAGGGACAAAAGTTTAACGGTGGAAACATTTCTGTTTCACTTTTTAAGAACAAGCTTTCTGTTAAATTTGAAAGAGTGAAACCAGTAATACCTTCGTTAGAGAGTGTTTTGTCAGGTAGCTTAGAAGTTAATCTAAAAAACGATGAAATTTTGGGTGAATTTACCTTTTCAGGCTCAGGAAGGTGGAGTGTAGGAAGCCTAAACTTCAGAATAGGTTCAAGAATATCCGGTTTGACCTCTAAATTCGTTGTAGAAGTTAGCGGTAATTCAACTTTTGACTCTCCATTTTTAGGAAGACTTGTAAACTTAAGGATTTTTGGAAGTCTAATGGAGCCTCAAAATGTTGGAGTTATTTCCTTAGAAGGAGAAAATAGTGACTTAAAGTTAGTTGTAAATGGAGCTGAAACTCAAGTTGTTGGAACAGTTAAGAATTTAAATCTGAAGGGAGAAAATCTAAAGGGAGTTATAAATTTGGCATTTGTAAATATAAACCTTAACAACCTTTCTGGAACGTTAGCTATTCCTACTTTTAGGATAAAGCCTGAAAGTCTCTTTCCTCTCTATTCGGTTTCAGGAATCTACATCCGTTTGGAAAACGGCAAGATTGAAATTGAGGATTTCAGCCTCTCCTTCATAGATGGTTGGATAAGGTTCAAGAACTTAAGGGTAAAGAAATTAAGTGGAATTAGTGGAGAATTTGAGAGTAGTTTGGGGGTTAAAGGGTTAGTTTACCTATTCAAGCTCAACAAGTTTATTAACTATGCAAGGAACGACCTGTACGTGACGGGGAGTTTTTCTTACGACAAGGAACTTTCCTATCAGCTCAGTGTTGCTGGAAAGGATATAGAGATAAAGTCGGAGTTTCTCTTGGAGAAACTCGTATTTAGGGAGCTCTCTGCAAAATTTAGGAACGGTAGTCTGGAGGACGTTAAGGCTGTTGCTGATACAGGAATAGGAAACGTAATTGCTCTGAAGACGAATGAGGGAGTTTCTATAACCTTATCCAGCGTTCCACTTGGAAGTGTTGGGAGCTGGAAGGGAGAGGTTTCAGGAAAACTTCTCTATACGGGAAGCAGTTTAGAAGGAAAACTTTCCATTTCTAAAGTTAAGGTCTTTCTCAACAAGGAAAAACAGGCTACAGTACAAACACCTGTAAAAGTTCCTATTTCGATTAACGTAGATTTACTTTTTGATGAACCTGTGGAGTTAAAGGGGGAGCTCTTCAGCATAAAAATAATTCCGAGGCTGCACCTAAAGACGAGAAACGGAAGGCCTGTGATTGAGGGTGATTTTGTAGCAACTGAAGGAAAAATAAACTATATGGGAAAAATGTTTGAAATTCTCTACGGTTTTGGAACGATAGAGAACTTAGAGGCGAAAGAGGGAACAATCAACATTCTCGCCAGCTCTAACGTGTCAGGTTACTTCATATACATGAAGATAGAGGGAAGTTTGAAAAGTCCTGCCATTTACCTTACCTCCGACCCTCCACTAACGAGGGAACAGATACTGAATTTGATAATGACGGGGGCATCTCCAGAAGAGATAGAGGCATCCTCTGAAATTTTCCCTGCAGTTCAGGTTGCCTACTATGCGACAGCTTCACTCTTCAAACCTGTTGAGGAGACCTTTAAAAAGGCACTTAAGGTTGAGAACTTTTCTATAGAGCCTTACATAACAAAGTACGGGGAGACTGTTGCAAAGCTCAACGTTGTCAAGGTACTGACAAAGAGGGTTAAACTCTTTGGATATGAAACTACAGGACAAAATCCTGAGTACGGGGGAGGAGTTCAGCTGAGGCTCAGCAAAAAGTACTTTTTGGAGTTGAGGTACAACAGTTTCTACGGAGCTGAGTTTGGAATTGGCATTGAACTGGAGAGGAGATGAAGTTAGAGAAGGAGAAAGTTGAAAAACTGGTAGAAGTACTGAAGAAAAAGGGGGCTGTTGAGGAGAAACCTCCAGAGAATGTTAGCTACAGGTTAAGGAAGGGAAATGGAATACTGATGGTTTACGATACGGGGAGTATCGTCTATTCGGGAAGGGAAAGGGAGAGGTTGAAGGAGGAGGTTATTGAGGAAATATTAAAACTGGAGGAGATTCCAAGAATAGGCTGCGATGAGGCTGGAAAGGGAGAATTCTTTGGCCCCTTGGTTGTTTCGTGCATCTGCGCAGATAGGGAGTGTTTGAGGGAGCTCCTTAAATTAGAAGTTAAGGATTCGAAGAAGATTCCTAAGGAGAGGATTCCTGAAATTGCTGAAAAAATAAAAAGGAGCTGTAAAGGTACCGTTAGGGTTCTTAAGCCGGAGAAGTACAACGAGGAGTACAGGAGATTTGGAAATGTTAACAGGCTCCTTGAGAACATTTATATGGATTTGATTGGAAAACTTTTGAAGAGGTGTTCTCCAAGGAAAGTAGTTATAGACAAGTTCAGTCCAAACGTTGAAAAGATTGTCAGGAAAGCCTTTCCGGAAATTAATGTTGAGGCAAAACCCTGTGGAGAGGATGATGTTGTAGTGGCAGCTGCTTCAATTGTTGCAAAGAACGAAAGGTTAAGGGTTATGAGTGAGCTTTCAAAGGAGTTGGGTTTTGCACTTCCTGAGGGAAACGTAAAGAACAGGGAAATTTTGAGTAAAATTCCAAAGGAGATGAGGTCAAAATTTGTAAAGGAGCACTTTAAAATAGGGGAGTAAATTGGGAAGGATTGGTAAGTTCTTTACAGTGTTTGGAGTCTTAGCCTTTTCCATTATGGTAATCGGTCTAATTTCACTCTTTCTAAAGAACAGAAGTGAAATTCCAATACCGGGGGATAAGGTTGGCGTAGTTAAGGTTTACGGAATCATTAGAAGTTCTGATAAGTATTTGGAGTTCCTGGATAAGTTAGAGAGGAATAAAACTGTAAAAGCCGTTGTTCTCAGAGTTGACTCTCCCGGTGGTATCGTTGGGGCCTGTCAGGAGATTCACGATAAGGTCAAAGAACTTGCCAAGAAGAAACCAGTGGTTGTCTCTATGGGTTCCGTCGCTGCATCTGGGGGCCTGTACATATCTGTCCCTGCGACAAAAATTGTTGCAAATCCGGGAACAATTACGGGCAGCATAGGAGTTATTATTCAAACCTATAACGTTAGTGAGCTAATAAAGAAATTGGGAATAAAGGTTGTAACTGTAAAGAGTGGAAAGTACAAGGACCTCTTAAACCCATTTGAGAAGCCAAATCCGGAGAAGATAAAGGTCGTCCAGAGCCTGATAAATAACTCCTACGAACAGTTTGTAAGGGCCGTGGCTGAGGGAAGGAGGCTCTCGATAGAAAAGGTTAAGAGGTTTGCCGACGGAAGAGTCTTTACCGGAGAACAGGCCCAGAAGTTAGGTCTTGTTGACTACTTGGGAAACTTTGAAAGGGCCGTTGAAATTGCCAAGAAGTTAGGAAACTGCCCAAATGCGAAACTCTACTTTGTAAAGCCTAAGAGGAGTTTCTTTGAAAGGCTGTTTGGAGAGAAGACAGAGGAGCTGATTGGAAATCTCTTAAGGATAACAAATGGAAATATTGAGGAGACTGAGCTTATGTATCTTTTTAATTAGTTTTATCTCAACTCCGGCTTTTGGTTGGATAAGAATTTTTGAGAAAAATGGAGTCATCTACATTAAAGGAGTTGGGGAAAACAAGTTTGAAAAACCCAAGAACTTCAAAATCTTAGAGAAAAAAGCCGACTTTTACGCCAAAAAGTACGGTATTCCAGTAAAACTCTTTAGAGCTCTCGTAAAGGCCGAATCAAACTTCAATCCAAGGGCAGTTTCAAAGAAGGGAGCTTTAGGACTGTGTCAGCTCATGCCGGAAACTGCAAAGGAACTTGGAGTAAAAAACCCCTTTGACCCAGACGAGAATTTAAATGCGGGAGCTCTCCTTCTGAGTAGGCTCTACAAAAAGTACAGGGACTGGAGGTTAGCACTTGCTGCCTACAATGCCGGTGAGGGGGTAGTTGACCGTTATGGGGGAATTCCTCCCTACAGGGAAACCATAAGTTACGTAAAAAATATTTCAAGGGAGTATAGAAATCAGGGAAAAAGTAACAGAAGGTACAGAATTGTTCTTAAAAGAGAGGGTAACGTAATAGTTATAAGTCAAAAATTTGAGTGAGGATAGGTTGAAGGAAATTTTAGAAAGGCTATCTGTAAAACCCTTTTCCGTTGTAGGACACAGGGGAGCAGCTGGGGAGAAGCCGGAGAACACAGTAGAGGCATTTAAGTATGCAATTGAGTTGGGGGTAGATATTGTTGAGTGTGATGTTAGAAGAACGAAGGACGGAAAATTGGTGGTTATCCATGACGACAATTTAAAAAGGATTGCAGGTATCGATGTTAAAGTTTCAGACTTAACCTATAGTGAACTTAGAGAGGTTCGTATAGATGGTGAAAGAATCCCCCTTTTAGAGGAAGTCTTAGATGTAGTAGAAGGGAACTGTGGCCTGTTTATTGAAATAAAGGAGCCAGAAACAACAGAGCAGATTTTAAAATCGGTTAATTCAAGCGTTAGTAAAACAGGCTGGATAGGTTTTATAAGTTTTTATGAGGAAGCTCTTGTTAGAGTTAAAGAGTGGAATAAGAATCTAACAACGGGGCTGATTTACTCAAAACCTCCG
The DNA here is from genome assembly GCF_900182585.1 of Balnearium lithotrophicum. NCBI lineage: Bacteria > Pseudomonadati > Aquificota > Aquificia > Desulfurobacteriales > Desulfurobacteriaceae > Balnearium > Balnearium lithotrophicum. The sequence goes on from NZ_FXTM01000003.1 coordinate 75,372, forward strand.
GGAAAAATTCTTGATGCAAAGAGGATTGGATGTGAATTCGTCCTTCCCAAGTGGTACCTTTCAACGGAAAAGGCTGTTAATTTTGCTCACAGGTTAGGATTGAGGGTAGTTTCCTGGGTTATTGATGATGAGAAAACCCTTGATAAGGCTTTAAAGTCAAAGTCTGATGCCCTTGCGACAGATTTTCCGTCCTGGCTGTTAAATATCAGAAAAGAGCTGTTATAATTGGCGCAAAAGTTTTCCGGGAGAGAGGAAATGAAGGTTCTCATAGTTGGAAGCGGCGGAAGGGAGCACGCTTTAGCCTGGAAAGTTTCCCAGAGTCCTAAAGTAAAGGAAGTCATTGCAGCTCCAGGAAATCCAGGAATAGAGAAGATAGGAAGATGTGTTGACATAAAACCCACGGATGTAGAGGGACTGGCAGAGTTTGCACAAAAGGAGAAAATTGACCTAACAATCGTTGGTCCGGAAGCGCCACTCGTCGCCGGAATAGTTGACGAGTTTGAAAGTAGAGGACTCAGAATTTTTGGTCCCTCAAAGGCTGCAGCTAAATTGGAGGGTAGTAAGGTTTTTGCAAAGGAGATGATGAGAAAGTACGGAGTACCTACTGCGGAATTTCAAGTTTTTGACAATCCCGAGGAAGCTAAGAGGTATGTAAGGGAAAAAGGAGTTCCGATTGTTGTCAAGGCGGATGGGCTTGCTGCAGGAAAGGGGGTAGTAGTTGCAAAGACCGTTGAGGAGGCCATTGAAGCGATTGACAGAATAATGGTTGAAAAGGTCTTTGGAGAATCTGGAAACAGGGTTGTTATTGAGGAGTGTTTGGAGGGTGAAGAGGCTTCTTACCTTGTAATAACAGACGGTAAAAACTTCGTTCCTCTTGCAACTGCTCAGGACCACAAGGCCGTTTTTGATGGTGATGAGGGGCCAAACACGGGAGGAATGGGAGCCTACTCACCAGCACCTGTTCTCTCTGAGGATATGGAAAGAGAAGTTCAGGAGAGGGTTATAAAACCTATCTTAGAGGGAATGAGAAGGGAAGGAGCTCCCTTTAAAGGCGTTCTGTATGCAGGATTGATGATTACGGAAAAAGGACCGATGGTTCTTGAGTTCAACGTCAGATTCGGTGACCCTGAAGCTCAAGCTCTAATGAGGAGACTTGAGGATGACCTTGTTGACGTTTCACTCAGTTCAATAGAGGGGAATTTAGTAGAGGAGCTCCACTGGAAACCTGAAACATCAATCTGTGTTGTTCTGGCCTCTAAAGGTTATCCCGGAAGGTACGAGAAAGGAAAGGAGATTACAGGAATTGAGGAGGCTGAGAAGGTTCCAACAGTTGTTGTTTTCCATGCAGGAACGGCTGTTAAGGATGGAAAGTTAGTTACAAACGGTGGAAGGGTTTTAAACGTAACGGCACTTGGAAGGGACATAGTTGAGGCAAGGGAAAGAGCTTACAGGGCTATTGAAAAGATTCACTTTGAAGGAATGCACTACAGAAAGGACATTGGAATGAAGGCCTTAAAGAGGAAGGGGACTATTTAATTCCCCTTCTTTTTTCCCTCTTTTGGTTCTATCTGTTTTAAGTACTTCTTAGCAGTAGTATTCTCAGGATCCAGGATTAGTACGTTTTCAAAGATAGACTTAGCGTAGGAAACCTTACCCTGATTGTAGAGTGAAATTGCAAGTTGGTTGAGAAAGTTCACGTCCGTTGGGTATATCACCAACATTTTACGGGAGATTGATTCAGCTATTGAATACTTTTTCTCCTCAGTAAGGGCTTTACACAGTCTTAAGTTACCGTAGTAGTTGTAGTAGTCTATCTTAATCACTCTGTACATTAAGGACTCCAAATCGCTCCACCTTGATTGTGCCATGAGGGGAAGAGAGAGACCTAACATAGCTTCAATTGAGGACGGAAGTGCTTTTAAGGCCTTTCTGTAGTGGTACTCTGAGTTAGCATAGTTCTTCATCAGGTAGTAGAGCCAGCCCAATCTCAAGTTTACGGTGTATCCGTTTGGATAACTTTCGTAAATTGGCATGAGAACCTTTACTGCATCCTTATAGTCGCCATTCTTCTCGTAAGTGTAACTCTTCTGGTACAGCCTCTTTATTTCAGAGTAGGACATACCGTAGGAGGAAACAGAAATTAACAGTGCAGTTAGGATTAGTAAAAATCTCATTAATACTCCTCCTAAAATCTATAACCCAAAGAGAGAGTTGCTGTTGTCTGAGTAACAGAGTCACTGCTCTCCTTGTACCTGTTTACTCCTAAGTTTAGAGAGATTCTAAGACCGTTTCTGAAAGTATATCCTAATTCAGCGTAAGCTCCTCTTTTGTACTTCTCAACTAAGTTGTAAACGACAAAACCACCGTTTTTCACTGCAAAGACCTGCTGTCCAGACCAAGCTCCTACCTTCAAGTCGTAGTTTCCGTAGTAGTATCTCAGAGCTCCCTCTATCGAGTATAAATTATCAATGCCTACTCCCACTTTCTCTGAGTCGGAAAGGTGAATGTAGTAACCAATCAAATCGGCATAGAGAGAGCCCCTTCTGTAATCGGAAAAAATCCTATATGTAGTGTGGGGAGTAATCTGTACTACGTGAAAGTTTATAGTATTGTCGTAGTGAGAGTAGTAGGTTCCAACTCCTGCACTCCAGTTAAAGTAATAGGGATAGGTTTTGGAATAGGAGGAGTAAGTTCCATCGAAGAAGATGGTGTATCCGCCGTCGGTTAGTTCGTCATCACTGCTTATGTAGTGTCCACCAAAGGTAAATGTGTGGTTTCTTAGAATTCCATTCACATTTGAATACGTAAGTGTAAAATCCCTTTGATTGAGGTCTGAGTATCCGTCCTTGTAGTTTAAATGGGTATAGGTAGCACCAAACTGGAAAAGGTTTTCTTTACCATCACCTATACTAATGTAGCCTGTTGTTGAATAACCATCGTCCTTGTACTTTGAACCGCTGTAATTTATGTAGGTTGGGTAGAGAGCTCCGTAAGCGTAAATTTTCTTTCCTTGAATTTCTTTTGCCTCTGTTTCAGAGAAGATAAGGGAGGCTAAACTAAGAATTAATAACGTTTTCTTCATTTTTTTCCCTCCTCAGAATTATTTCGTTATTATAGTTTATTTCCTCAAATCCTAAGTGGTTGGATAGTTTCAGTTTTGCTTTTTTAACTTTTTTACTTCCCGGTAAGATAATCTCCGTTGAAACTGTGTCAATGGAGCTCCAGCAAGACTTTACCCTTACTTCCAAGAGGTCGTGTTTGAAAGATGAGATGAAGAGGAGAAGTTTCCTCTTAAACTCGGAAAAAAGGGAAGTTAAAGGGAGGTAGTCCCTCCATACTACTCCGCCTGAATTTATAAGGGGAATTTTAGGTGCTGAGAAAAGGAAGTACTTAAGAGGAGAGCTTAAATCGCCGTCAATACTGTAGAAGTAAAATGTTGAGTTAAGAATTCCAAAGTAGAGTTTAGACCTTCCTTCTGTAAAGTAGAAAGTCCCGTCAGGTGCCATTTCAACCTGAATCTTTAATGTTTCCTTCTCTCCCCTCTTTTTATCGTACAAAGAGTACGTAAATTCCTGACCTATCAAAAAGTTTAAACGCCTAAACAGGGACTTATCGGCAAAGACAGGGGTAACCCTCTCCCCCCTTTTTGGAATTCCCACATCGTAGAAGTTTTTTGAGGAGATGAAGGAGGTAAATGAGAAAGGAACAGTGGGAGCTCCTAAGTGGGGCAGAAGCTGAACGTGAATGTGGATGTGAGGTTGAGGAGAGTATCCAGAATTTCCACAGAGTCCCAAGAGGCTTCCCTTTGTTACTGAATCTCCCCTCTTAACGTTTACAGAATTCTGCTTTAAGTGGCAGACAAGTACATAAAATCCCCTCTTATCGTAAAGTAGAACGTAGTTGCCCCAGTTGTTTTCCTTGTCCACCTCTCCAGGTTTGTTGTCAGGTAGAGAAGAAACAACATCCACAACTGTTCCATCGATTGGGGAAAGAACAGGTTTTCCAAAACAGTAGTAATCTGAAAGGGAAGAGCCGGTTCCTTTAAAAGTTTTTCCTTCGCTATCCGTTATTACAAAATCGACTGCATGTCTCCAAGCTCCCTTATGGGTCCACTCTCCGTCAAAGGATTGCCAAACTGTCCACTCCCCCGAAAAAGGAAGGGCTATTTCCCTACCGGTAAAAGGAAAGCGTTTTAAACGTGTCAGATAGTAATCCAAGGTTCTCTCAGGTGTTCCCCTGTAAACTCTTGTAACTAAAGAGTATCCTGTAAAGATAAAAACGTAAAGCACCAGAAGGGAAATAACGTTAAAGGGTAGAGCAAAGACAGGAATACTGTAAGTTTCCCAGAAAACCTTTGAACTTTCAACTATTGGAACGGAGATAAAGGATGAAAGAAGGGCAAATTTGTAGCTTCTCAGCGATGGAACGAGAAAAACACCCCCAACTGCCATCGATGTGAGTATGTAGTTAAAAGCCGATGTATCAGAAATGGCTTGATAGAGGGAACCCTTAAACAGGGCAGTTGTAAGGATTCCAGTAGAGTATCCTATGACTGATAGAAATGCTAATATCGGTGATATTCTTAAAATTAATAGGAATATCACCAATCCACAAAAAGTGTTAGGGAGGAAGAATACTGCTCCCAAAGATTTAAAGAACCCATTAATAAAGGGAGTAATGTCGATGTTTGGAAGGTAGAAATGGGGGTAGAGGCTCTCAACAAACAAATTTGAGAAATGTTGGGATGCTAAGTATAGAGTGGAACTAACTATGACGAAGGGAAGACTTAGTATAGGGAGTCTGAAGTAGTAGTAAAAAAGATTAGAAAGTACGTATGTGGTTAGGAATGACAGTATACCTCCGGTCAGGAAGAACAGAAAACTGATTGTATTAATCTTGAATATGTAACCTAAAGAAAGACCAACGAGGAGGGGATTGTAGATGTAGTAATCAATTCTTAAAAACTCCCTTTTAAATCCTAAAAGCCTTGCAAAGAGGTATGCAGATAAAAGGGAGACCAAACCTCCAAAGCCAACATTCGGATTTAGGAACGAGAGAAAAAGTAAAAGAGCTCCACCGTAAGCCTCTGAATTAAACAAAACGGCAGAGTAACTTCTTAGTATTGGAACAATATACTTCTCTACTCCCATTTTCCTCTCAATCTTTCAGGTAAGTGTTCTCTCCTCACAATGTCTGTAAGGTCTTCCTTTTCCCTTATCAGGTCAACTTCCCCATTTTCCCCTATTAAAACGACAGCTGGTCTGTAGCGAATAAACTGCATCCACTGGGTAACGTTGTAAGCCCCAACGGGAGAAAGCACGAGCCTTGTTCCTCTAGGAAGAGGAGGGAGATAGGTCATTTCATCGACAACGTCTATATTCATACAGAGTGGCCCGTAGAGAACCGATGGTTCGGTCGTTCCATAGATTTCCCTATCTATTTCAATGTTGAACTTGTACCAGAAAGCTGTAAAGAGGATGTTTACTCCAGCATCTAAAACGTAAGCTTTAATTCCAGAAGGAAGCCTCTTAGCAGCGTGAACTGTAGTTATGAGATATCCCGATTCATCAACTACGGCTCTTCCACTTTCCAATATCAGTTTTGGATAGTCCTCAGGACGTAAATTTTTTAAAAGAGCGTTGGAAATTCTCTCTGCATATTCATCTATTGATGGAACAGAAACTTCTGGAGGTAGATAAATCCCCTTAAGCCTGTTCTTTGATGGGAATCCACCACCAATGTCCAAGTATTCAATTTTAAAGCCGAATTCATCCTCTATCTGGTATGCAAATTTTATAAGCTTTTCGATTTCCTTTTCATAGGCTTTAGGTTCCAGGATGAAAGTTCCTATGTGGCAGTGAAGTCCTACAAGTTCAAGTTTATTTCCGGAAGCAATTCTCTTTACTGCATCTAAAGCCTGTCCCGATTCCAAATTGAAACCAAAACGGCTCCACTGAGGGTGTATTCCAGTGTCCATGTTGATTCTAATTCCAACCTTTGGCCTGATTCCAAGTTCGTCTGCCACTCTTTCAAGGTCGAGAATCTCTTCAAAGTGGTCAATATTTATTCTTGCCCCTTCCTTAACGGCAGTAACAAGGGAATCGTAAGGTTTGTAGGGACCGTTGTAGATTATCTTCTCACCTGAAACTCCAAGTCTCCTGGCCTTTTCATACTCAAACTCTGAAACAACCTCGGCCGTTTCTCCTTCATCGTGAAGAATAGAACAGATAGCATCTAAATAGTTGGTTTTATACGACCAACTAAATTCAACGTTAGGATACCTGACGGTAAATGCCTCCTTAAGCTCTCTGAACTTCTGACGAAGCTTTTTTTCGGAAAACACGAACAAAGGAGAGCCAAATTGAGAAACTAATTCCTCAATAGAAACGCCGTCTATATCCTTTCTAATATTCCTACCGAGGTAAAATCCTGTCCCACCAAACTTATTGGTAAAACCTGTTTTTAATTTTTGAATAACCGGTTTCTCGTAAGTTTTTTTCACATTTACCTCCATTTTAACTTTCTCCCCTTGTTGCTACCTTTTGAAATTCACTTATTTCTGTAACAAAGTCATCGGTGAAACGTACGTACAGTTTACCGGCCTCGTAATCCCAGCTTCTTTCAGGTTCTATGCCCAAAGCCGCTTTCAACAACCTTCCAGGAAGGTTAACTCCCACACCTGTTGAAAAGTAGACCCATGCGGGAAATCTTGGATTTATTTCTATGAGGTATATTTCGTTTTCCCTAACTATACACTCAAATTCAAAAGCTCCTCTCCAGAGGAATTCTGAAACGAACCTCTGAGCTGCTTCAAGTAAAGGCTGATTTCTAACAGTTACCCCTGTCCATATCTTTCCTAAACTAGTTATCCAGAGCTTCTTTATTCCAACAAGCCCGAAGTGCCCTCCTTCCCCATCACCGACACCGACAACGTTCATCTCCTCGCCTGTAACCACTTCCTGAACTATAACAGGATATCCCCACTCAGAAACGATTGAGTTAAAGTAGGAGTTAAGTTGAGAAATGTTGTAGGCTTTATAGGCTTTGTAGAATATTCCCTTTACCATCAGAGGAAATCCAATTTCGTTGGATGCCTGAGAGAGTTCTTCGTAGGATGTAACAACTAAAGTCTTAGGAACTTTTATTCCTATTTTCTCTGCGACCTCCGTCAGCTTATCCTTTCCTCTAAGCTTGAACTGTTCCTCTGTAGGAAGAAATGTTTTAATACCGTAGCTCTCAAGAAGCGAAACACCCTTAATAAAAAGGGGGAGTTCTGCATCAAGAGCAGGAATAACAACGTCAAGACCGTAATTCTCCTTTATGTAGAGCAACCTGTTGATAAATGGAGTCTCCCCTGAGGAGGGATAGGGCATTATGAAGCTTTTATCTATGAGCCAGTTCATATAGATTCCTGGCTCCATTGCATCGTAAGCAAGTCCAAATACCTTTACGTTTAAACCACTTTCTCTAATTCCCTTTGCTATTCCTATACCTGGACCGGGGTTGTCTATTGCATTAATTCCAGAAACTGCCACCTTATACAACTTCTCCCTCCAAAAGGCCAAAGAGCCTCAGTTGTTCTAAAAAATCAATGAGGTCCCTTTGAGCTTCCTCAGGGGATACCTCAAATTCGTCGGTTAAAGCCTTAACTATCTCCTGAGGAGATTTTCCCCTTTTAAGGAGCTCTAAGATGAACAGACCTACTTTGTTAACCGTGTAACTGTTTCCAGTTTCAGGGTCAAAGATGAATCCCTCATCACTTATTGCTAACCTCTGAAGCTTCAATGTTACCTCCTTAAAATAATTAGGGAGCAGGGAATTTAACCCCCACTCCCTTAGATTTTAACTAAGATTGAGTTTGGTTAGAGCTTTGTAGTTCTTCATGTGATTCCTGGTTTACCTGAGCCTGTGCTTGATTGCCACTCTGTAACTCCTGATTTTCTTGAACTTGGTTGGAGCTCTCCAATTCTTGATTTGCCTGTGCCTGAGTCTGGTTGGAGCCTTGCAATTCCTGGTTTGTTTGAACCTGTGCTTGATTACTGCCTTCTAATTCCTGGTTTAACTGAACTTGTGTCTCGTTTGAGGTTTGTTGTGTAATTTCAACCTCTGTGCTGTTTTGTATTAGATTCTCAATTACGCTGGCCAATTTTTGTAAACTAAATGCTTTTCTCTTAATAGAGAAATTATTATTAGAACTAAGGGCTTCTATAAGGGAGTTTACATCAGTAAGGGCATTTTGAATTTCGTCTTTTGTATCCTCCGTCAAGCCGTTTGTTTTAAGGTCTTCTACGATATTCATTAGTTCAGAAACAACAGATTGAACGTCACTACCTTCATCAGAAGGAAGTAAACCACTCGCAGCAATAGTCTGCAATTTTTTACTAATGGAGTCAATGAGGGATGCTAATCTGTGGACCTCAAACTGTTGAACATTCCCAGAAGCGAGGTATTGTAGTGCTTGGAGGTGTTCCTCTATTTCTTTTTGATGTTCCTTCCAGTTGTAATTTAACTTCTTGATTACCGTTCCAAGTTTACAGGTCACAGGCTCTTGAGAATCTGTGGCATTAACCTGTATTAGGTATTCTTTGTTAAGTAATTTATGATAATTCTTGATGATTATTGCCTTTTTATTCTTTAAAAGGTCTACAAGGGATACGTTTGATAAACTCTGTAAAGGCTCTGTCTGATTATCCTGTGTTTGAACTTCAACATTCTCAATAGTAGCATTGGAAAGGTCAACGACAGTTGCGTTGCCGTCAAGGTCACCTCCGATGGCGTGTATGAGAGCTCCTATTTGATTTGCCAACGTTTCATTACCTGCAGCCAAGTTTTCCGGTGTTATTTCCAAGACGTTTGTTGAGTTATCCACTTCAAGTTGAGTTATAGGAACGTCCGCTATTTTAATAGAATCTCCATTTTGGTCTACTACGTAAAGGCCAACCCGGTTATCGTTTGATAGGGTTACACCTTGAGAAATTTGAATTGTAAAGGTTCCGTCCTCAGCAGTGGTTGAACAGAGCTCTGTTCCATTTACAGTTATTACATTTTTGTTTGAATCCTCAATACAGACTTTAGCTCCTTCAACAAAACTCGCATACGTTGCACCGGTTACACTTGAGGAAGAGGATGTCGTAGCTGCACCACCACCTCCTCCCCCACAGCCAGTTAAAAGAGCAGATGATGTAACAATTAAAGTTGCTGCTGTTAATAACTTGCGCATATCACACCTCCTGTAATCAAATTTCTCTACTTTAGAGAAGCAAGTTCCATGCCAAATAGGGACTCATTAAAAATAGGGGAGTTTCTTAAGCTGATATCGGAAATTTTTCCGAATGGTAGGCTATTTGTTCGGAAATTTTTCCGAACTTAACCTATCGGGAGCTCCATCCTGAAAATAGACCAACCTTCCCTCTTCTCGGCACTTACCCTTCCCCCGTGAGCCTCAACTATTCTTTTAACGTTGTACAGACCAATTCCAAAACCCTTTTCTTTTGTTGAGTAGAAGGGCTCAAAAAGAGTTTCTGGAAGTTCTAATGGAGAGTTATCGCAGATTTCCAAAATGTACCTATTCCTATCCTTTTTTCCAACCACACGGATTTCTTTCTGTTTGCCATCAGTTGAATCAAGAGCCTCTACAGCATTTTTTAAAATATCAATAACGGCGGAGGATATTTTCTTCTCATCAAAAGGGAACTCCAAGTCCTCTACAGATAAGTTAAATTTTATGTTCTTAGACAGAAAAAGATTGTTAAACTCATTAACAACCTGTTTTAAAACTTCCCCTATATTTCTTCTCTCTTTGTCTAAGGAAATGGGTTTTCTTAAGTCGGAAGTTTCCTCTATGTACCTACTCAGTTCCTCAATCTCTTTTTTCATTCTATTGATGTAGATTTCCGATTTAGTGGAATTGTACCTATAGATGAGCAGTCTGAGAACGTTCAATCTATTTTTCACCTCGTGAACTATTGAATGAATCGCTAAATTTATAACTTCAAGGTTTTTCCTCCGAACTTTCTCATTTATCCTTTCAAGTTTTTCCCTGTAGTACTCCTTTAGAAGAAGAAAGAGAACCGCTACGAAGATGAACGTTAGAATAAGGAGAAAAACAGCAAGAAATATAAGGTGTTCTTTAAAGTGTAAGAGCTTTGATACATCGTAATAGAGGGTAAATTCAAAAGGTGGAATCTTAACTGTTCTTGAAATGAAGTTTGGAGAAATCTGGGAGTTGGGTAGAAAAATGTTTCTCCCTTCAAGTTTGTACGAAACACCTTTTAAAATTTTTGACCTTTTTAGATAGTTATCGAGAGCTCCTACAGGGTCACCGCCGGCGGATATTGTTCCCTTTACAACAGATTCTACCCTGGAGGTTTCCTCGTTTAAAAAGAAGTAGTAGAACTTCTTGTACTCATTCCAAATGAAAAAAATATCAGCAATAACTGCTAAGAGTGTGAGAACGATTATCAGAATAAATAGGTAAACTCTTCTATGTTTCATCTATATTCCGTACTTTTTTCTCTTGTACCTCAGGGATTTTTCATCTATTCCAAGCAGTTTGGCAGCTCTTGTTTGGACGTAACCGGTACATTTAAGAGCCCTTTCTATAGCTTTCCTTTCTACATCTGCCAAGAATTCCGGAAGTGGTTTGTCAAAGTTAATTTCAATGTCCACTTTCCTTTTTCCCTTGCCTAAAACTGCTGAAACCTCCTGTGGGGTTATTTCTCCGAAAGATGTTATAACTAACCTGTGAACTATGTTTTCAAGTTCCCTAACATTTCCGGGGAAACTGTAGTTTAAGAGAACATCGAGGGCTTCTGGAGTAATTGAAACAAATTTGTTGTAATTTCTCGAGTACTTCTTTAGAAAGTACCCTGTAAGCTCAACTATGTCCTCAGGTCTTTCCCTCAAAGGAGGAATTTCTATCTGAAGAACGTTAATTCTGTACAGCAGGTCTTCCCTAAATTCTTCCCTCATAGCCATTTCTTCTAAGTTCCTGTTCGTTGCTGCAATAATTTTTACATCTACCTCCTTTTCTCTACTGCTTCCCAACCGTCTTACTCTTCTTTCCTGAAGAACTCTCAAAAGTTTTGGTTGATGTTCTAATGGGAGCTCTCCTATCTCATCTAAAAAAAGTGTTCCCCCATCTGCCTCCTCAAAGAGACCGGGTTTTGGCTTATTGGCTCCGGTAAATGCTCCTCTCTCGTAACCGAAGAATTCCGATTCAAAGAGCTCCCTCGGAATGGCAGAGCAGTTTACAGAGATAAACCTTCCCTTCCTACCACTCTCCTCATGAATAAATTTCGCAACCAACTCCTTACCGACTCCGCTTTCCCCTAAGATAAGAACGGGAGCTTCTCCCTTGGAAAAAAGGGAAGCCCTTTTTAAGACCTCCTCCATTTCCCTCGAAGCATAAATAATTTTGGAGGTTCCTATGGGTACCCTTCTCAGTTTTACAAGCTGACACGCCTTTTTAATGAGGTTTATTAAAACTTCCGGTTCGTAGGGTTTTGTGACGTAGTGAAATGCTCCAGATTTTATGGATTCAACAGCATCCTCAATACTGCTGAAAGCAGTTATTACTATAACCTCAACATCGGAAAATTCCGATTTTATCTTCCTCATAAATGAGAGGCCATCCATTCCCGGAAGTCGAACATCGGTAACAACGACGCAGGGGTTCTCTCTGTTTATAATTTGAAGTCCCTTTTCTGCGTTTGATGCTGAGTACACCTGAAATCCAAAATCCCTCAGTATTTCAGATATGAGGGACAGCTGAGTTTTATCGTCCTCAACAACTAAGACTTTACACTCGTTAATTCTCATTTCCACCAAACCTGTACCAGATGTTGCAAGCCCCCTCTAAAGACACCATACATGGCCCCTTGGGATTCCTTGGAGTACACGACCTTTTAAAAAGTTTACAATCCGAGGGATATGCCTTACCTAAAACCACCCTATCGCATATACAACCGGGGATTTTTTTCTCCTTGATTTCAGGAAGTTCAAAAGCTACCTTTGCATTCAGGTAAGAATACTCTGGGCGGAGCTCCAATCCCGACTTTGGAATATTTCCTATTCCCCTCCAGTTAACGTCAGCCTTTTCAAAGTACTTGTACATTAGTTCTTGAGCTCTCCTGTTCCCCTCAGGCCTTACAACTCCCCTGTAGACGTTTTCCAAATCAGACTTTCCTTCCCTTATCTGAATCAGGATTCTCAAAACTGCCAACAGTAAATTTTCAGGTTCAAACCCTGCTACAACCGTAGGGATTCCAAACTCCTCAGGGAAAACTCTCCAAGCGTTTGAGCCTACAATGGCAGAAACGTGCCCAGGAGCTATAAATGCATCTACTCCAACCTCTGAATCCTTTACAAGGACTTCCATGATTTCTGGGGTAAGCTTCTGTGATGTTAAAAGATAGAAGTTCTCAGGAACGCCCATCTCAAGTAAAGCAGCTGTTGGGGCTGTTGTTGTTTCAAAACCTATTGAGAAAAATACTATTTTCTTGTCAGGATTTTCCTCTGCAATTTTCAAAACCTCATGGGGAGCAGAAACCATCTTATAGTTTCCGCCGTTTGAGCGAATTGAACCAATCCTTGTAGGAACCCTCAGCATATCCCCGTAAGTACAGAGGATGGTATCATCCCTTTTTGATAGATTAATCGCATTTATAACATCACTTTCAGAACAGACGCAGACTGGACATCCAGGTCCAGGAACGAGTTCAATGTTTTTTGGAATTAGAGAACGAAGACCGTAGTAGGTAATCGTGTGCTCGTGAGAACCACACACGTTCATAATCTTTACTTTTCTATCCTTAGGGGCAACATCCTCTATTGCCCTTACAATATCCCTTATTTTTTCCCTCATAACTACCTCGCAGGAATTATTTTTAGTCCAAAAAGGTAAACAAGTAAAAACAGGGCAACTGTCGGAACAACACTGAACTGAAAAACCATTGCACTGAGAATCGAAAATTGAACGACGGCAGCTTTTAGGGGAAATATTCCCGAAAGTAAGAGTCCTACCATTACCCCAGGAATGTGAACAATTCCTGCAGAGCGAAACATGTCCCTAACGGGAACGGTAATGTCGTCTATAAGTTCCCTGAATATAAACTTAAAAACGGTTAAATCTGAAGCTCCTAAGGCAAACATTCCTAAGATGACGTCCTCTAAATCCCTGAGCTTCGACTTGTAGTATCTGAAAGCTAAGGATAAACTTCTCATTCCCGCTGCGGTAATTATCCCTGCAAGTGGAATTATCGAATTTGCATTTAAGTTTAATATTCCAACGAGGTAGAAAATAAAGAGAACAAGGGATGAGGAGAGGGAAATTGAGAAAAAAACAATGGGAAATACCTTCCAGAATGGGTAGGGAAATGGTTTCAACCGCCTGTAGGAAATCCATGATGCGTTGAAGAAGAAAAAGAGAACAAATAGAAAATTGATTACGGTAAGTTTCAGCTTAACCAAGTAGAGGATAACAAACGCTATTAGTAAAAGCTGGATGAGGGAGAGAAAGGAGGTTACCAACAGCTCCTTCCAGGCCTTAACTCCAAAGGTTCTATCGATAAAGGAGACAAAGAGAAGCAAAAGGTAAGAAGCAATTACAGTTAAAATTAAGTGATTCATCAGCATATCCTTGGAAGAGGGTCTTCTTCAAGGAGCTCCAGTCTCCTCATTCCTCCAACAGATGTAACCAAAACCACTCCCTTTTCCTCTGTAACTTCTCCTATAACTTGAGAGTTCTTTCCTAAGGGATGAGACTTTAAAATTTCCAACGTCCTATCTGCATCCTTTCTATCAACGACAACTACTGCCTTTCCTTCGTTTGCAAGGTACAGTGGGTCGTAACCTAACATATCGCATATGAACCTAACCTCATCCCTGACGGGAATCCTGTCCTCGTATATTCTCACGCCAAGGCCTGACGTTTCCGAGAGCTCCACAAGAACAGTTGCAAGTCCTCCCCTTGTAGGGTCCCTCATAAACCTTAAGCCCGGAACGTCAAAGAGTGGAACCAGCAGAGAGTTTAAGGGAGCACAGTCACTTTTAATTTCAGTTTCAACCTCAAACTCCTCCCTTGAAAGTGAAATGGAAATTCCATGGTCTCCGATAAATCCCGTAACGATTACTACATCACCGGGCTTTACAAACTTGGGGGATAACTCCCTCTTCACATCGCCGATTCCCGTCGTATTTATGTATATTCCATCGCACTTTCCCTTTTCAACTACCTTCGTATCGCCGGTCACTATTTTGACACCCGCACTTTCGGCAGTTTTTGAGATTGATGAGACAATCCTTTCCAAGTCGCTTATAGGAAATCCCTCCTCAATGATAAAACTGACGGAGATGAATTTTGGAACAGAACCGCTCACTGTTAAATCGTTTACAGTGCCGGCAACCGAGAGTTTTCCTATATCTCCACCGGGAAAGAAGATAGGTTGGACAACAAAGGAATCTGTCGTCATTGCGATTTTCTCAAATCCGGGAAGGTAGGTCGCATCCTGGAGGGAGTGGAGCTCTGGTGATTTAAAGTACTTTAAGAAGAGTCCCTCAATTAAATCCCTCGTTAACTTTCCTCCACTTCCATGACCTATCTCAATTCTCTCCATATTAACCTCCAGAAATTACGTAGAGAAACGGTGCAACTGCCAATGTACTGTCAAGTCTATCCAAGACTCCTCCGTGTCCCGGAATTGTTTTCCCCGAATCCTTGACGTTGAAGAATCTCTTGAGGGAGCTCTCAAAGAGGTCTCCAATCTGGGAAATCACTGTCAGCATAAACAGAAGAAGGAAAGTTTGAAAACCTTGGGAAAAAACTGATAACTTAACAGCAACTAAATAGGAAATAAGAGTTCCTAAAATTGAACCCCCGGCTGAACCTTCAACCGTCTTTTTAGGACTAACAGAGGGGATTAACCTTCTCCTTCCGAAGTACTTTCCTGTAAGGTAGGCAAATGTATCTGTTGACCAGACAATTGAAAGAAGCAGAATAAACTCCTTTTTGGATATGAGTGACAGGGAAATGATTCCGAATATTGAATAAATTAGAAATCCCAAAGTCGGAACGAAACTTTCTGAAATTTTTCCATCAACGATAAGGGCGTAAGAAAATAGGGACAGAAAGAGAAAGGCCGGAGATGCAATTAAAACCGATGAGAGGAAACTGTGAAAAAATGGACTAACAACTATAGGATTTGTGGAAAGGATAAATACTAAAGAGTAAATTATCACAGAAACTGTTAAAAACTTCTCTAAAGAGGCCATTTTAAAGAGTTCTGAAATAATAAAGACTCCTAACATGTAAACCAGTGAAGCGTATAGGGGTTTGGGGGAGAGGATCATTAAAAGTGCATAAACTACAACGATAAGAGCTCCTACTGTTCTCTCTTTCATCTTATACCACCA
Organism: Balnearium lithotrophicum; assembly: GCF_900182585.1. NCBI lineage: Bacteria > Pseudomonadati > Aquificota > Aquificia > Desulfurobacteriales > Desulfurobacteriaceae > Balnearium > Balnearium lithotrophicum. The sequence continues at coordinate 90,783 of NZ_FXTM01000003.1, forward strand.
AAGCGCCTCTCTCTCTTCCTAAAGTCCTCGATGGCTTTTTTAAACTCCTCTTCTGTAAAGTCAGGCCAGAGTGTATCTGTAAACCAGAGTTCTGTGTATGCCGATTGCCAGAGTAAAAAGTTGGAGATTCGGAGTTCCCCGCTTGTCCTGATTAGAAGGTCAAGGTCGGGAAGTTCGGGCATGTAGAGGTAGTTCTTAAACTCATCCAAGTTTACCTTTTCCTTTCCTGAGCCAATAATTCTGTTAACGGCATCAACTATCTCTTGTCTTCCTCCATAGTTAACGGCAAAGACTGCAGTCATTCCGTTACACTTTGATGTCTGTTCCTCCATCCAACCGAAACCTTCCTGGAGAAAGTCGGGGAGCTCCCATAACCTCCCTATCACTCTAAACCTCACGTTGTTTTCCAAAAAGAGCTCCAACTTACTCCTTACGTACTCGTACATCAGGGAAAAGAGGAAGTTAACCTCTTCTCTCGGCCTTTTCCAGTTCTCCGTTGAAAAGGCATAAAGTGACAAATACTTTACTCCAATGTTTTTTGCGGCAATTACTATTTTCTCTGTTGTTTCTGCTCCCTTCCTGTGTCCCTCTATCCTTGGAAGACCTCTCCTTACGGCCCACCTTCCATTTCCATCCATTATTATTCCAACGTGAACAGGCAAATTCCCTTTCATTCTCAAGAGCTCCTAAAACTTATGGTTGTAATCTCTCTTTAGATAATCGATGAAGTTTGCAAGCTCGTGAACCTTTCCAACCAACATAAAGTGAATTCCCCCTGCAAACTCCAAACACGAGCTTGCAATGTCAATTGCATACTTCCAGCCATACTCCTCAGGGTTCTCTGCCCTCTCTAACCCCTCAATCAGTGAGTTGGGAACTGATGTGGGATTTAGCTTCTTCATAAAGTTTGCCATCTTCAAACTTTTTATTGGAAGAATACCTATTATAGGAGTAGCACCTAACGAGTAAATTAACTCGGAAACCTCTTTCGCCAAATTTGAATCGTAAATCGGCTGGGTCTGAATAAACTTAGCTCCCGCCCTTATTTTTTTCTCTAACTTCAGTTCTTGTAGGAACTTCGGACCTGCAAATGGATTAAAAACGCCTCCTATAAAAAAGGAAGTTTTTCCGTTGAGCTTTTTACCGTTTAGCAGTTCTCCTGAGTTTAACCTCTCAGCAATTTCAATGAGCTGAACGGAATCAACGTCAAAGACAGGTTTTGAATCGGGCTGGTCTCCCAGTGTTGTAAAGTCTCCCGTCATTAAACAGACGTTCTCTATTCCGAGGGCATAGGCTCCCAAAAGGTCTGACTGGAGGGCTATTCTGTTTCTGTCCCTACAGGTAAGCTGAAAAATTGGTTCAAGTTTAGAGTCAAGGAGGAGCTTTGCCATTGGGAGAGCTCCCATCCTAACCATTGAACGCTGGCAGTCTGTAACGTTGAATGCATCAACCTTTCCCCTTAAAGGTTCTATTCCATCGACGATAGGCTTAAAATCCGTTCCCCTCGGGGGTGCAACCTCTGCAGTTATAACGAACTTTCCACTCTCTACCTTTTCCCTAAAGGTCAAACTACTCCTCCAGAATCAGCTTTCTTGGATAGACCGATTTGGAGTAATCCTTAGGAGGAACGTTTTCCTTTACGTTTTCTAACTCTCCTATTATCTCCAGTCTCCTCTCTATTTCGTACCAGACACACGGAATGTCTGGATTTACCTCACACTTTCCTGCAATTGCTCCACCGCAGGGCCCGTTTACAAGGGATTTAGGACACCTTGCAACAGGACATATTCCACCTGTATCGGAGATTACACAGTCACCACAGGCAATACAGTACTCGTCAAAAAACCTTCCTTCTCTCTCAACACCTATAAATAGAGTTGTAACTCCCGTCCTAACTGGAATTTTCACGTTTTCAGCAATGAGTTGAGTTCCAGCTCCACAGGCTAATGAGAGAATTACCTCGGCAGATTCCTCAGCTTCTCTCAACAGGTTCTTTGAGGTTAACTTCTCAAGGATACACGTTCCTCCGGGACTCTTAACCCCCGTCACTTTAAACCCCTTTCCCTCCAAAAATCCCGCTACCTTGTAAGCTTCTCTAAGTCCTCCGTTTTTACACCTTGCAGAGCCTATCTGACACCCGAAGATAAAAACTCTTTTGAAACCCTTAAGCTCCTCAACTATCCGCTCAAGGGATTTGAGCCTGACAGTAACCAAGGGGAAAACCTCCAGAACTACATGTAAACCTTAACGCTCGCTTCCCTTTTTAGTTTATCAACGTAGTCATTTAGGGCCTTTTGGAACTTTCTCATGTAGAGCTCCTGCCTTATCCTGTTCCTGTCACAGTGCCCCTTCTCCTCAGACTTCACATATACGATGTAAAAGCCATTGTTCGTTCTTACCTCCTTGTAGGAACCCGGTTTTAAGCTCCAGACGGCACTGTCTAAAGGTTTAATCAACATTCCGGGTGAAACTTTCCCAAGGTAACCTCCCCTACTCCCAGTTACCTTGTCCTCAGAGAGCTCCCTTGCAACCTTTTCAAAGGGAACACCGTTTTTTAGAAGCTCAAGGGCCTTTTCAGCTCTATCGGAACTCTTTGTGTATATGTAGTAAACGTCTCTTAGAGGTTTGCCCTCCTCCTTTTTGCATACGTCCTCAACCTCAGAGTCACTTACGCTAATCTTTGACTTTACTTCCCTTGCAATGAGCTTTGCAATGAGAAGCTGCTCCCTCAAACTCTTTCTTACATCAGAGAGGGTTAACCCCTCTTTCTTCAGGGCTTCCTCAAACTCCTTTTTATTCTTAAAGCCACTGTTTTTAATGAAATTAGAAAGAGCTCTATTCAGTTCCTCATCTGAAACTGTAATCCCCTCAGATTTTGCCTTTGTAAGTAGGATTTTCCTCTCAATTACCTTGTCCCTTGCTACCCTTAAGTCTGGAATGTGGTTCTTCTTAGCGTAGTCAACAACCTCACTGTAGAGGACAGGCTCCCCATTTACAACTGCAGCTATGAAGTCGACAACCTTACCGTAAGATGGAACAGCGATAAATAAAAAGGTAAAAAAGAGGGCAAGTAATCGCCCCATTTTTTCCTCCTATTTAGTTAAAATCTCAACCTTTGACTTTCTCTCAACGGAGTTAACATAGTTATTCAGAGCTCTACTAAACTCCTGCTTCTCCTTCTGTTGCTGCAAACTCTTTACAATAAAGGGTTTAATGACATCGTACGAAATGGTTTTTCCGTTTGCATCCTTAAAGGTTGCCTTGTTCTTTTCGTAGAAGGCCTTTGCCTCACTGTCTGATACGCTAACGGGAGAGAGTTTTATGTGCTTTCTAACGAGGGCCTGTACGAGTATTCTCCTCTTCATAAGTTCAATTTCCTTTTGAACTTGAGGGTCCTTATCAATTCCTTCCTTAATTGCTTCCTGATAGAGAAGTTCCTCTTTAATTAAATTTTGAAGTAACTGCTTTCTGAACTGTGGATTGTTTTTTAGTGTCTGGTAGTTTGGTGGAAGTGAGTTTATCATTTGGTCTAAGTCCTTTTCAGTTATGGCCTTACCGTTTACCTTTGCTAAAACTTTTTCGGCTGCGACAGCTCCTATGGATAGGGAGAAAACCACTGGAACAGATAGAATTAGACTTTTCAACTTAATCCTCCGAAAATAAAAGTTTTTTCTAAACTTAGGAAAATTCAACTCCAATTGCAAAGAAAAATCCCGAGCATAATTTTATGCTGGAAATTTTCCCCAACCCTATAGAAGGTGAAGAAGTGAAGAGAAAAGTAAATCTCAGTGAAATTACCGCAAAGGAACCCTTGAAGGTAAAAACAACTATTCAACCTTCCATTATGAACTTACCAAAGGAGGAAGTTAGTAGTTCCTCCCCCTTTGAGTTGGAAGTTGAAATAACAAAGAAGGCCGTTGGATACCAGTTTAAAGGGAAAATAAGCGGAGAAGTTGAACTTACATGTAGCAGGTGCCTTAAGAAGTACAAGCAGAGGATAGAAAACGAATTTGATTATAAGATGCTTCCCACGTCTGAAATTGGTGGAGGAGAGATAAAGGGAAGCGACCTTGATGTAAAATTCTCGGACGAAAGTGTAGTTGACCTTGCAGAGGTAACGGAGGAACAGATTCTCCTCAACTTACCGGTTAAACCCCTCTGTAGTGAGGAGTGTGAGGGAGTTAACTATATGGAGGAAAAAGAAGAGGCAGAGGAGAGCTGGAAGAGCAAACTCAAGGAGTTAAAAAATAAACTAAAGGATAAGGAGTAGAAGGATGGCAGTTCCAAAGAGAAAGGTATCGAGGACAAGAAGGGACAAGAGAAGAACCCACTGGAAGGCAAAGAATCCTGCTATTTCTGTGTGTCCAAACTGCCTTCAGCCTAAGCTTCCCCACAGAGTTTGTAAGCACTGTGGTTACTACAAGGGGGAAACAGTAGTAGAGGTTGAGGAGTAAATGAGAATTGTCCTTGACGCTATGGGGGGAGACTATGCCCCCCATGTTCCCGTTATGGGAGCAGTCCAAGCGGCTAAGGAGCTTGATGTTAACGTTTTACTGGTTGGAGATAGGGAGTTAGTAGAGAGGGAGCTCCGGAAGTTTTCTTTCCCACCTGAGAAGATAGAAGTCGTCCACGCTGAAGATTCAGTCCCAATGGACGAACAGCCTTCAAAGGCTTTAAAGAGGAGAAATTCCTCAATTCATAAGGGATTGGAGCTCTTAAAGAAGGGAGAGGCCGATGCTTTTGTTAGTGCTGGAAACACCGGTGCAGTAATGGCTATCTCCCTATTTACGATAGGGAGACTTAGAGGTATTGAAAGACCAGCTATAACAACAATTTTTCCCAACTTAAAGGGGCATACCTTTCTCCTTGATGTTGGAGCCAACGTTGACTGTAAACCAAACCACCTCCTTCAATTTGCAATAATGGGAAGTGCCTATGCAAAGTACGTTTTAGGAGAGGAAAACCCAAGGATAGGTCTTTTAAACATAGGTGAAGAGGAAGGAAAGGGAAACGAACTGACTAAGGAGGCATACAAGCTTTTAAAGGAGGCCTCTAAAAAGGGATTAAACTTTGTCGGAAATGCCGAGGGAAGGGACATATTCTCGGGAGATTTTGACGTTGTTGTCTGTGATGGTTTTGTGGGAAATGTGGTTTTAAAGCTCAGTGAGAGTTTGGCAAAGATACTTGCAAAGATTTTAAAGGAAGAGATAGAAAAGAGTTGGATTTCAAAAATAGGGGCCATAACCCTCAAGCCTGCAATAAAGGGGTTCAAGAGGAGAATAGACTATGCAGAGTGGGGAGGAGCTCCCCTTTTAGGAATTAAAGCACCTGTTATAATTTCCCATGGAAGTTCCAATGCCAAGGCAATAAAGAACGCCATCAGAACGGCAACCCAATTTGTTAAGTCGGAACTTAACAGGCACATTGAGGAAGAAATAGAGAGGTACGGGTAGTTAAATGGGTGTATCCATCGTTTCAACAGGTTCCTACGTTCCAGATAGAGTCCTTAAAAACACCGATTTGGAGAAAATGGTCGAAACGTCTGACGAGTGGATAACTACAAGGACGGGAATTAAGGAGAGGAGAATCAGCGAAGGTGAGACAACATCGGACATGGCTACAGAGGCAGTTTTAAGGGCTCTAAACGGAAAATCCTCTCCAGAGGATGTTGAATTAATCGTAGTTGCAACCGCAACTCCAGATGCCTTCTTCCCGTCAACTGCCTGTAAAGTCCAATCAAAGATAGAAAATAAGGGTGCCGTTGTCTTTGATATATCCGCTGCATGTTCAGGTTTTATCTACGCCCTTTACGTTGCAGACTCCATAATGAGGAGTAAGAACGTAAAAAAGGCTGTAGTTGTAGGGGCAGAGAGGTTTTCCAAGATTGTTAACTGGAAGGATAGGACGACCTGCATTCTCTTTGGAGATGGAGCAGGAGCAGTTTTACTAGAACATAGCGATAACGAAGGAGTATTGGGTTTTGACATAGGGGCAGATGGTTCCTACGGCGAGCTCCTTGCCGTTCCCTCCGTCGGCTCAAACGAGGAGTATCCATTCTACGTTAGGATGAAGGGTAACGAGGTTTTTAAAATTGCTGTTAGGACCATGGTTGATTCAATCGGTAGGGTTTTAGAGAAGACGGGATTAAAAGCTGACGATATATCCCTCTTAATCCCTCATCAGGCAAACATCAGGATAATCAATGCAGTAGCTGAAAGGGTAGGAATTCCAAAGGAGAAGGTCTTTGTAAACCTTGATAGGTACGGGAATACAAGTGCTGCTTCAATTCCCATAGCCTTAGATGAAGCCGTTAGAGAGGGAAAAGTAAAGAGTGGCGATTTAGTCCTAATGACTGCTTTTGGTGGAGGATTCACCTGGGGTTCTTGTATTGTAAGGCTTTAGAAAATTGAGTTCTTGGAGAAGTTTATGGAAAAATTTGAAAATTTAGGTAAAAATGGCAAGGTTTATTTCAAATCTGAATTGAAAGGGAAGTCTTCAAGGATATTAAATGAATTTCTTTTAGAATCATTGAAAAATTTTGCCAACGTTTCAATGAATTTTGTAAGACAAGATTTAGAAGATTTTCCATTTATATATGGTGAAAAAACTTTACCTTCCGTTCTCATTCCGGCTTTTAGAATGGCTTCTAAAGAGAAAATCGTCTTTTCTGAATACCCAGTTGATAGGGAAAAACTTACAGATAGAAGTACTAATGGAAGCAAGGAAAAAATCGGAAGAGTTGATTATTTTATATTTCACAATGGTTTAGAAATTATCGTAGAAACTAAATTTAGTTGGATATCTTACAATTCTCTAAAACTAGAATTTAACCTTGATAAAAGTATAAAAAAAGAACTCTTCACTTTATTAGGAAAAGCTATTGAGCAAATCAGAAGTGTTAAATGGGAAGGGGTAGAAAAACTTGTACTTATGGTTGTTCCTATCTATTATGCTATAAGTTCTAAAAAAGACGTAAAGGTTTTTAAAGAAATTAAAGGTGACTTAATAGAGAATGATTTAATAAGTGGTATTTATAATACAATGTTAACTCGGGCTAAAAACTTTTTAGCTGAATTTCAGCCCTTTTTAGGATATTGGTTTCTTTCCACTTTTCATGAATATTATTTGGAGTGGGAAAATAGAAAGGAGGCTTATCCTTACATTCTGTTTTTAGGAGGACGAGTTTAGTTAATCGGAGGGAGAATGTTAAAAACGAGGCTGTGTGAGATTTTGGGAATTGAGTATCCGCTCCTTCAGGGGGGAATGGCATGGATAGCGGATGCAGAATTGGCAGCTGCCGTTTCTAATGCTGGAGCTCTCGGAATAATTGCCGGCGGAAGCAGAAGTGCAGAGGAGTTGAGGCAGGAGATAAGGAAGTGTAAGGAGCTGACGGATAAGCCCTTTGGTGTTAACATAATGCTCATGATGCCAAACGCTGAGGAGATAATAAAGGTCTGTTTGGAGGAAGAAGTTCCCGTTGTAACTACGGGAGCCGGAAATCCCGGTAAGTACATTCCTGCATTTAAGGAGAAGGGAATAAAAGTTATTCCGGTTGTTGCAAGTGATGCCTTGGCAAAGAGGATGGAGAGAATAGGAGTTGACGCTGTTGTTGCTGAAGGAATGGAAGCAGGAGGACACATAGGAAAGTTAACAACTATGGTTCTTATTCCCTCCATTGTTAGGGCAGTAAGTATTCCGGTTATTGCGGCCGGAGGAATAGCTTTAGGAGAGCAAGCAGCTGCGGCCTTTGCCTTAGGTGCAGAGGGCATTCAGGTTGGAACGAGATTTCTAACTGCAAAGGAGTGCAACGTTCATCCAAAGTACAAGGAAAAAATACTAAAGGCCAGGTTTAACCAGGTTACAGTAACGGGAATAACTACAGGACATCCTGTTAGGCTAATCGAGAATAAACTGACCAAGAAGTTTGCTGAACTTGAGTTTTCTGGAGCTCCAAAGGAGGAATTGGAGGAGCTTGGAAGGGGAAGGTTAAGGCTTGCAGCTGAAAAGGGAGACGTGGAGTGGGGCTCCGTTATGGCCGGTCAAGTGGTTGGGTACATTAAGAAAGAGGAGTCTGCAGAGGAGATTGTTAAGGACATAATGGAGGGAGCAGAGAAAACGCTAAAAGAATTGTGCAGTAAGTTTTTCAACTGCTAAGGGAGAAAGGATGAAAATTCACGAAGGGAAACTCTGGGCAGAGGGCTTTAGGTTCGGAATAGTTGTATCAAGGTTTAACTCATTTATAACCGAAAGGTTGGTTGAGGGAGCTTTAGACTGCCTAAAAAGGCACGGATGTAGAGATGAGGATGTAGAAATTTTCAAGGTTCCCGGCTCCTTTGAGATACCTCTCGTTGCAAAGAAGCTGGCAAAGAGTGGAAAGTTTGATGCCGTAATAGCCTTAGGTGCAGTAATAAGGGGAGAAACTCCTCACTTTGACTATGTTGCAGCCGAAGTTTCCAAGGGCGTTGCAAGTGCATCCTTGGAAACAGAAAAGCCGATAATCTTTGGTGTTCTTACCACGGATACTGTTGAACAGGCGATAGATAGGGCAGGAGCAAAGGCAGGAAACAAGGGATGGGAGGCAGCTCTCTCTGCAGTTGAGATGGTAAACCTCCTCAAGGAGGTAGGCTGATGGAGAATTTAACTAACAAGGACAAAAAGAGGGCAAGGGAGTATGCATACCTAATAATGTACCAGGTTGACGTCTCCGGATTCTCTCCTGAGGAGATTGCAGAGACCTTCTGGGAGGAGCTTGAGGAGGAGAGGGGAAAGGAGAAGAAGGAGGTTAAGGAGCTTTCAGAAAGGCTTGTAAAGGGGGCAGTTAGAAGCCTCCTTGAGGTGGATTCAGAAATTTCAAAACACCTTAAAAAGGGTTGGATAATAGACCGTCTTCTACCTATGGACAGGTCTATTTTGAGGGTTGCAGCCTACGAACTCCTGAAGGAAAACATTTCTCCACCTGCTGTTGTTATAAACGATGCTGTTGACCTCGCAAAGGTTTACGGAGAGGATGAGAATTCCTACAAGTTCATAAATGCAGTTCTTGATAAGATTAAGAAAGATGCAGAAAAGTAGAATCGGTTTAATTGCAGGGAAGGGGGAGCTCCCTTTAGAGTTCCTAAAATCGGCCAAGGAAAGAAATGTCAGCGTTGTAACCTTTGCCCTTGAGGGGATAACCGACAGGAAGGTTTCAGAGCTTTCAGAGGAAACGGTTTGGATAAAGCCGTTTAAACTGGGAAAGCTCCTTAAAGAGATTGAAAAGAGGAAAATAGAGAGAATAACTTCCCTTGGAAAGATAGAACACAAGGTTGCATTCAACCTTTCAGGCTTTGACCTAAAGGCTATAAAGGTCTTAGCAAGTGTCAGGGACTTTAAACCTGAAACGCTGATAAGGGCTGTTTTTAACGAAATAGAAAAATTAAAAGTCGATATTTTCTCCCCAGAGGAGTTTTTAGAACATCTCCTTTTAAAAAAGGGAAAAGTTTTAGGCATTACTCCGAGTGAGGAAACGTTAAGGGAGATGAAGAGGGGAATGGAGATAGCCAGGGAGATTGCAAGCCTTGATATAGGACAGACGGTCGTTTTAAAGAACGGAACTGTTGTTGCAGTTGAGGGAGTTGAAGGAACTGATGAGTGTATAAGAAGGGGAGCAGAGCTCTCTGGAAAGGGATTTATCGTTTGTAAGGCAGCAAGGAAGAAACAGGATATGAGAATAGATGTTCCAACGGTAGGTGTTGAGACGGTTAAACTGGTAAAGAAGCTCGGCGGGAAAGGAATAGCCGTTGAGGGAGGGAAAACGTACGTTGTTACACCTGAAAAGGTTGAGGAGCTCTGTAAGAAGTTCAAACTAACATTCGTGGCTCTTTAGGATAAATTTTGCGCTAATCCTCTCCTTTTCAAAGGAGAGATACAGCGCACGGCGTAAGCCGTTGTTCTGACTATGCGACAGTAGAGAATCAGCGTTATCACCTTGTTTTATTGCAAATTTGTTGTATACTATCCGTATGGGAAAAACAAAGCTGAAACCGACTGTAAAGAGAGGAAGAACCTGCATATATAACTGTAACTACCACATAGTTTTTTCAACCAAATACAGGCGGAAAGTTTTGACTCCAGAAATAGAGGATTACCTGAGAAAAGTGATAATAGAAACCGGAATAGAAAAAGGATTTGACGTAGCACTGGTAGAGGTAGGGGAACAAGACCACGTTCACCTATTTGTATCAGCCCACCCGAAAGTAGCACCCTCGTATATTGTAAAAATGGTAAAGGGAATAAGTGCAAGGAAGTTGTTTTTGAAATTCCCAGAGCTTAAAAAGAAACTATGGAAAGGACACTTGTGGAATCCTTCCTACTACATAGAGACGATAGGTTCAATTTCTGAAGACGTAATACGAAGGTATATAGAGAATCAGAAGAGGAAGTAAATGTTATACGTTTATCGGTTCAGGCTTTATCCGAAGGAAGGACAGATAGAGTTTCTGAACCGTCAAATAGGGCACTGTAGATTTGTTTACAACAAGCTTCTTGAAATAGCAAAGAAAGATTACGAGGTAGAGGGTAAGAAGTGGAACTATTATGAGTATAAAAAGCTCCTGCCTAAACTGAAAGAGGAGTTTTCATTTCTCAAAGAAGCAAACAGCCAATCACTCCAAGAAGCGGTAAGATGGCTTGATAGAGCTTTTAAAAACTTCTTCAAAGGACTTGCAAAATTTCCCAAGTTCAAGAGCAAAAAGAGAACAAACAGCATATCAATTCCTCAACACTTCCGTATAGAAGGGAACAAAGTAAAGATTCCAAAACTGAAAAAGCCGATAAGATTCATAAAACACAGAGAAATAAAAGGGAAAATAAAGTCCATCACGATTACAAAGACTCCTACGGGAAAGTTCTACCTTAACATCTTGGTAGATAGAGAGATAGAACCTCTACCGAAAGAAAACAAAATAGTAGCGATAGACGTAGGACTTACCCATTTTTGCACTATATCAAACGGAGAAAAGATAGAGAAACCAAAACACTTAATAGAATCCGAAAAGAGGCTAAAGAAACTCCAAAGACATCTTTCAAGGAAAGAAGTAGGAAGTAAAAGGTTCCTAAGACTCAAAAAGAGAATAGCTAAGCTCCACGAAAAGATAAAAAACCAAAGGGATGACTTTCTTCACAAACTAAGCAGAAAGATAATCGGCGATAACCAAGCCGTGATAGTGGAGGATTTAAACATCAAGGGAATGATAAAGAACTCAAGACTTGCAAAGCATATAGCAGACGCAAGCTGGAGGAGATTTATCCAGTATCTTGAATACAAGGCGAAGCTGTACGGTAGAGAGCTAATCAAGGTAGATACATTCTTTCCGTCGTCAAAACTGTGCAGCAAGTGCGGGTATAAGAACGATGGATTAAAACTCTCTGATAGAGAGTGGACTTGTCCCTTATGTAAAACAAAACACGACAGGGACATTAACGCAGCGCTTAACCTGTTGAAAGAAGGTCTCACCCGCCTTAAAAGGGTGGTAGGGGTGGACCGCCCCGAACTTATGCCCGTGGAGGGTGCGATGGCACCCTGTGAAGCGGGAAGCCCCTCACTTTAGTGAGGGGAGGAGGTCACATTAACTCCTCTAAAATAACCCTTAAATCCCTCTCACTTGGAATTCTCGGCAGACTTCCCATCAGGTGTTTCTTCTCCATTGCCAAGGAGATAAACAAAGAAATATCGTCCTCCTTAAGGCCAACGGTTGATGCCTTTTGAGGTACTCCTAAAAATGAGAGAAACTCCTTCAGGAAATTTAAGAATCCATGAGAATTTCTTCCCATACCGATGTAATTTCCTATTTCCTCCAACTTATCCTTTATAGAAAGACCGTAGAATTCAAGAACGGGAACTAAGAAGATGCCGTTTGAGAGTCCGTGGGGAACTCTGTAGAGTACTCCTAATATGTGAGCAAGTGTGTGAACGAGTCCTGCTCCAGCATCCGCTATTGCCATTCCGCCAAGTAAACTTCCCAACATAACCTTTTCCCTTGCCTCAATGTCCTTTGGATTTCCAAAGGCTCGGGGAAGGTAGTTTAAGATTAACTTCATAGATTCTAAGGAGTAGAGTCTGCTTATTGGTGTAGCCCTTTTTGAGAGGAAGGCCTCAATTGAATGGGTTAGAGCATCAATACCTGTGTTTGCAGTTACAAACTGGGGCATTGAAATCGTCAGCTCAGGGTCATCAATCGCAAGAGCAGGAAATAGAAATCGGGATATTAAGGGAGCCTTCCTCAACTTTTCCCTATCGGTTAAAACTGCAAAGGGAGTTACCTCTGAACCTGAACCAGATGTAGTTGGAACAGCAACTAACGGAACTCCCGGTCTTTTAAAGACTTCCGGAATCCCTATGAACTCCCTGATGTTTCCTTCATTCTCAAGCATAACAGAGACGACCTTTGAAACGTCTAAGGGACTTCCTCCTCCCACTGCTACAATGAGGGTAGGGGAAAACTCCTTTACCTCCTTAAGAACTTCTTCGGCATTTTCTACCGTAGGGTCCTCCTTTACAAGGGGAAAAACTTTAACCTCCCCCTCAATCTGTTCTGAAATTTTCTTCGTGTATCCTAAAGAAACGGCAGATGAACCGCAGATTACAGCCGTTCTTTTGGTATTCAAATTTAGGTATGAGATTTCCTCAGATAGTCTGTTTACTGCTTTTCTTCCAAAAACCACTCTTGTAGGGATAAAGTGTCTCATAGTTCACCCCATTGAAATTTTGATAGACTTAATAGAGTGAAGTTTAACAAATAAAACAGGAGTAACCATGAAGATTGCTGAGTTTCACAGAATGTGTCCAAACTGCGGTGGAATTATTTCGGACGAAAGGTTGAGAAAGGGTTTACCATGTGAAAAATGTCTTCCGAAAGAGATAGAGTACAAGGAGAGGGAGGAAATCTGTAGAGCTCTCGACAGAAACCTAAAGAGGTTTTCTGAAATTTGCGAACTTGACGAATTTGTTAAGGAGTACTCTGAGTTTTTTAAGGAGAAGACAGGTTTTACCCCTTGGAGCCTCCAGGTTATGTGGACTAAAAGGGTTGCTCTCAAAAAGTCATTTACTATGATAGCTCCTACTGGAGTTGGGAAAACAACGTGGGGACTTGTTACGAGTGCCTTTTTAAAAGGAAAAGTATACATAATCGTTCCGACAAGGCTTTTGGTCCTTCAAACTGTAGAGAGACTCAAGAAGCTGACCGATAAAAAAATCGTTGCCTACACGGGGAAAAAGAGAGAAAAGGAGGAGATAAAGGGAGGAAATTACGATATCTTGGTTACTACAACAAACTTTCTCTACAGGAACTTTGAAATAATTCCCAAACCCTTTAACTTTGTCTTTGTTGACGATGTAGATTCCCTCCTAAAGAGTGCAAAGAACGTTGATAAGGTTATAGAGCTCTTAGGATTTACCGATAACGATGTTAATTTAGCCCTCAAAATTCTTGACCTAAAGGCAAGAGCTGCAAAGTTAGGTGAAAAAGTCGATAAAAAACTAATAGAAAGGATTCGTAAGTATGAGAGATACTTGGAAAGGAGAAGGAGGGAAATAGATAACGTCTTAGTTGTCTCATCTGCAACCTCTCAGCCTAAGTCAAGGAGAGTTAAGCTTTTTAGGGAAATTTTGGGATTTGAAGTAGGAAAGTCTGCTACTGCCTTAAGGAACGTTGAGGACGTTCTCATCTACACAGATAAGGACCTCTTAGAGGAAACTGTTGAGAGGGTAAAGAGGTACGGTAAGGGAGCTTTTGTCTTTATCTCAAGCGATATGGGAAAGGACTACGTTGACATTGTTGTGGATACTCTCAACAAGAACGGTATTCCTGCTGTTTCCTACGAGGATTTTGACCCTGAAAACCAGAAAAGGTTTGTTGAGGGAGACCTTTGGGCTGCAGTAGGAATAGCGAGTTACAGAAATCCCTTAGCAAGGGGAATCGATTTACCACAGGCCGTCAGGTATGCCGTTTTTATAGGCGTTCCAAAGATGGAGTTCAGTGTAAGACTCACCCTTGCCCCAATTAAGCTCTTTGGAATGCTCCTTGTTTTGAGGGAACTCCTTCCAGAGGAGGAGCAGGTAAGGGCTATCTCGTACGTATCCTACTTAAAGAAGTACCTTAGTCTGAAGGAGGAGCTCTTAGATAGGTACCCAAAAATAAAGGAAAAACTTACAGAAATTAAGGAATTTTTGGATAGATACCTTTCAGACAAGAGTTTCCTTGAGAAAATTAAGGAGTCTGAAACTGTTTCTTTGAAGGAGAAGGATGGGGAGCTTTTTGTAGTTGTTGGAGATGCAGCAGGTTACGTTCAGGCTTCTGGAAGGACTTCAAGGATGTTTGCTGGAGGACTTACAAAGGGGCTCAGCCTTACGTTGGTGGACGATTTAAAAGCCCTAAACTCATTGAGAAAGAGAGTCATAATATTCCTCGAGGACATTAACTTCAAAGTTTTAAACTATGACAAAGGTAGGGATTTAGCTGAAAAGTTCGGATTTGAACTTGTGGACGAAAGGGACCTCGAGAGGATTTTTAAAGTTATAGATAAGGACAGGGAGAGGGTTAGGAAGATTCTATCAGGGGAAATTACACCCGAAACAAAAAGCTTAGTGACAACGGGGCTTATCGTTGTTGAATCTCCAAACAAGGCAAGGACAATTGCCAATTTCTTTGGAAAACCTATAAGGAGAAGAATTAAAGATGTTGATGCATACGAGATAAACATAGGGAACAAACTCCTACTCCTTACGGCATCAAAGGGACACGTCTTCGACTTAACCGTAAGGGACGGAATCTGGGGAGTTAAGGAGGAGGATGGAAGGTACATTCCCGTTTACGACACTATTAAGTACTGTACAAAGTGCAACGAGCAGACAACAGAGCCCTTCTGCTCAAAGTGTGAGGGAAGACCCGATGTTGACAAGATAACAATTGTTGAAGCACTGAGGGAATTGGGGCTTGAGGTTGATGAGATTTTCATAGCTAGTGACCCAGATACGGAGGGAGAAAAGATTGGATGGGACGTGGGAAGAGTTCTTCAGCCCTATCAGATGAAGATGAAGAGAATGGAATTTCACGAGGTAACAAAGTGGGCATTCATGGAGGCCCTTGAAAATCCAAGGGAAATTGATGAAAACTTAGTCAAAGCTCAAATTGTAAGGAGAGTTGCCGACAGGTGGGTAGGTTTTTCACTGAGCCAGCACCTCTGGAAGGTATTTAAAAAGCACTGGCTATCTGCCGGTAGGGTTCAGACTCCCGTTTTAGGCTGGGTAATAGAGAGGTACAGGGAAAGTAAGGAGAGAATAGGTCTATTAATTGTTGAGTCTAACGGTTTAAAGTTTTCATTTAAAGTTGAAAACTTAGAGGAGCTAAAGAGAATAGTTGCTGACAAGTTAAAGATAAAAGTTTTAAAACAGGAGACTGTAGAGAAGAATCCAAGACCTCCTTACAACACTGGGGAGCTCCTCAGGGAGGCCTCGGACAGATTGGGACTTTCAGCAGAAAGAATAATGGAAATTGCTCAGGACTTGTTTGAGAGTGGCTTTATCACCTACCACAGAACGGATTCAACAAGGGTTTCAACGGTAGGCATGGGAGTTGCAAAGGAGTACATATCTGAAAAGTTTGGAAGTGAATTTGTGAAACTTAGGCCTTGGGGAGAGGGAGGAGCTCACGAGTGTATAAGACCTACAAGACCGATTGATGAGTCAGGTTTGAGGACCCTTGTAACTGTTTCAGGTTCCTCCGCAAGAATGACAAAGGAGCACTTTAAAGTTTACGACCTGATATTCAGGAGATTTATTGCCTCTCAAATGGTTCCTTTTAAAGGGGAAAAGGTTGTTTTAGAGGTAAAGCTCCTTCCCGATGAGATTAGAACGGAGGAAGAGTTTCTGACAGAGATTGTTAAAGATGGCTGGAACCTCGTTTGGCCCGTTGAAACAGATGAAATTCCCATTGAAGTTAAGGAGGGAGAGAGTTACTACTTTGACGTTACTACTGTTTCAAGGAGAAAAATTCCAAAGGCATTCCCATTTACACAGGGAGAGCTTGTTGAGGAGATGAGAAAGAGAGGTATAGGAAGACCATCAACGTACGCAAAGATTGTTCAAACAATCTTAGATAGGGGATACGTCGTTGAGAAGGGAAAGTTCTTGTATCCAACAAGGTTGGGAATAAAGGTTTACGAATACTTATCAACAAATTTCCCAGAGTACACCTCGGAAGAATTTACAAGGGAGCTTGAGGAGTTAATGGACAGAGTTGAGAATGGAGAGGCAGATTATTTACAGATAATAGATGGTTTAAAGCCTGTCTTAAAGTTTGCAGAGACAAGGTCTTAACTCCAGTTTATTTTAGTTTTTGATAAATATCAATGTGTATAAGACATAAACTTTATAGAAATAGATACAATGAATATTGTCATTATACCTAAACGTTATTATATTTAACCTTATGGAAAGGACGATTTATACCTTTAGATAGTGGAAGAGGATATGACGTATCTTTTTAACCTGAAGGACAGAGAGAAAAACTTTGATTATGTTCTTACACTAATAAACATTGTTGTATCTCTAACAATAGGTAGCATTGTAGCTCTAAGTGATGAAAAAATTTTCTTTTTCATCACGCCGTTACACATTATATTCTTAATTTTCTCTATTTACTTACTAAAGAATGATAAAATTCATTTATTCCAGTATGTATATAGTGCCTCAACGTTTATATTCTATGCGTTATTAACAATAATCTTACCTCCTGAAAGAAATATATGGATATTTATATATCCTATAATAGCTACATTCTTTTCTAAATATGAACTAGGATTGATTCTTTCTCTTCTTATTATGGTTTTACTTGGTATAGATATATCCTTCAAATACAGGATTGTTAGCCTTGATGTTATACCTCCAAAACTTTCCTTACGTCTGCATATTTTACTTGCGTATATTTTTGTCCTAATTATAGTTTTCATTAGGTCCTTAAGAGTTAGTACCTACATTAATTTCTTAGAAAGGATATACCCTGTAGATTTAGAAACGGGAGCTTTAAGTAGATATCAGCTAGAAAGAGAAATAGAACAAGCTATTTCTCTATTAAAACGTTACGACTTTCCATTTCTTTATATTGCTATTGGTATAGAAGAGCTGCGAAAACTTAATCCACATAAAGTTCAGAAAGTTTTAGCTGAGCTTGTTTCAGGAATAAAAAGTATAATCCGGGATAGTGATTTCATAGCACGTTACAATAGAAATTTATTCATAATACAGTTGGCAAATACTTCCTCAGAAAAAGCTCAACCTGTTATAGAAAGAATCAATAAATATCTTGAGAAATTTAGCAAGGAGTACTCTATAAAAGTGAACATTGCTGTGACTGACCTTGAGAAGGATGATACAGTGGATACGCTTATTGAAAAGCTTTTAAGGAAACTCAGAGAATGAGGATATTATTAGTAATTTTAATTCTACTAACTGTCTGGTCATGTCAAGTTGAACCTCCTGAAGAAAAGGAAATTGAAAAATCAAAGGACATTATAAAAGTAACAATAGAAGGTTTAATTTATCCTTCAGAAGACAGAAAGATAATTTCCCCGGTTACTGCAAGGGTAAAGAAAATCTATAAAAGTACCGGAGATTACGTTAGAAAGGGAGAGGTAATTCTTGAACTTGATATAAAAGACCTTGAAAGGAAATATCGTCAAGCTCTTATAAACTATAAAATATCAAAAATTCGGTATGAGGAATTCTATCTACCCCAGAGAATAACAGCCAGTGACGTAGCTATAAATAATGCAAAGGAGGACCTTTTAAAAAGTTATGAACTTTATAAGAAAGGATACATATCGCTTTCTGAGCTTCACAGTGCAGAGATACGTTATGAGACTTTATTAAAAAGCAGGAAGAAAAGTGAATATACCTACAGAAAAGATAGTTACCTTCTGCAAAAAAAGAGAAAGGAAGCACTGGAAAATTTAAAAAAAGCCAAGATAGCACTGGAAAAAGCTAAAGAAGCACTAAAATATAGATACATTATTAGTCCTATAAGCGGTTTTATTGCCAAACTTTCCCCCATTGAGGGACAAGAAATTTTCAAGAACGATGAAATTGGGGAGATAATTAATATTGATAAAGTTAAGCTTAAAGGAGCATTTTTTCCAGGAACTTATCAGTTTTTAAAGGTGGGAATGGAGGGAGACGTTAAGTGTTTTACAGTTCCTGCCTATGTAGGTAAGGCAAAGATAGAAAAGCTTGTTCCGATAGTTGACCCTACTCTGGGTAGAATGGTTTTATATATGACTTTGGATAATAGGAATTACATTCTTCAACCACAAACTAAGTGTCTTATTAGTTTCAAGTTTAAACCTGAGGAGGTTGGAGCTATGGGTCTCGATTTACCAAAAGAGGGGAATGAAATATTCATAAAATCAAATATAAAATCTAAAAAATTAAAATGAAAGCGTCTAAAAGTTATTTTTTGTTTTTTCTTCTGTTACTTGGATTTTCTGTCTGCTATGCAAAGGGTAATATAGCTTATTCATTACAGGTTTATACATCAAACAATTTTAAATTTGCCAATCAATTTCTAAATAAAGTTAAACTTAAAAATGACAAATTCTTTATCTATAAGACAGATAAAGGAATGTGGACTGTTAGAATATTTTTATTACCAACAGTTAAAGAGGCTTCTTCTCACATAAAGGAAGTTCAGAATATTGTTGGAACAAAAGATATTTCCATTGTTCCTTCGGATTTGCGAAAACTCAATACGAAGTTAAAGTCTAAAATTTATAGAGAAAAAGGAATTTCAGAGAAAAAAAAGAAAAAAATAGTTAAAAAGAAATCCACCAAGGATTTGTTCAAAAAAAATGTTATATTTAAGGAATCAAGAAAAAAAATACAGAAAATAGAACCAATTGAAAAGAAGCAGTCTAGACATAGCAACAAAGTCAAAGAGATTAAAACATTAGTAAATAAAGAAAGAATATTGACCCTTTCTGATTATCTAAAGTTAGTTGAAAAAAATAATGAAAACATCTCTATTAGTTTTAAGGATTTTAAAAGGAATATTTTAAATTTTTATAGGAATCTAGACTATTACAACTTTAATCTATCTATTTCTGGCAGCTTTCTTGAAAAGTATTATATGAATAACAGTTTTTCTAATGAAAAATCTATATCAATCAAAGGTTCAAAAGTCCTATATGATGGAGGAGTAAAAAGTTTATTGGAAAAGGAGCTTTATATAGTACTATCTCTAGAAAAGCAAAAAGTTCTAAGGGCAGTTCAATTATTAAAGCTTTCAGCAGTATCTACGTATATACAGACCTTTTATCACCAAGAACTAATAAATATTATAAAGGAACAATTAGAGAATAGAAAGAAATTCTTTTTATCTTTGAAGCAAATGTACAAAAAAGAAACTAAAATTTCTAAATACGCTCTTCTTACAGAGGAAAGAGAGATTTTTAAATTAAAGAATGCACTTTTAAGAGAAAGAACTGTATATAAAAAGTGGGAATTAGAACTACGAACGATGGGTGGTATAAATGATACTACCCCCTTAAAATTACTCCCTCCTGATATTAACTATTTTCCAAGTATTTCCAGAGGAGAAAGAAAAGCTCTGGAAAGTTCTCCAATTATCAATATAGATAGGTACAAAATAAAAGATGCTGCTATTTCTTATTACATCGAAAAAAAGAGAAATAAACCACTTGTAACCCTCACTAGTGGAATTACTGCCTCTAACGTAATGAAGTCTCCCTTTTACGATATAGGAATAACAATTACCTATCCTCTTTTTGATGAAAAGGAAAGAGGTAGAAAACTTTTATTGAAAAAACTTGACTTATTAAAAAGAAAACTCACTTTAAAAAGGGACTTGAAGAATACTGTCAAAAGCTTTCTTTCTTTGTATGAAGATTATAAGCTTTATAAAAGAGAAAAAATCTTGTTAGGAAGGATTTTGGAGTTGGATAAGAAGCGATTAGAAATATCAAAGGAAAAGTATATCGAAGGATTAGGTGATTACATATCTGTAATGACCTCTTGGAATGACCTTTTAATTACAAAGAAAAAGCTTTTGTTATCTTCATTGCTAGAAAATAAAGTTCTATTTGATATTTCAATAATGGAAGGAAGTGATTTGAAATGAGCTATAAAGCCAGAGTGGTAATGACGACAGAAGGGACATATCCTTATAGTACCGGCGGAGTTAGTACATGGGCACACATCCTTGTTCATGAAATTAAAGATATAGAATTCCATATACTTGCAATAATGATGAACCCCTTTGTGTCTGCAAAGTTTGATTTGCCTTCAAATGTAACAAAATTGATAAATGTACCCCTCTGGGGAACAGAGGAACCAACAGAATATCTATTAAATCTCCCTTTTCATAAGGTTTTTTGGAAAAAAATTAACACAAAGTCTGACCCGGTAGCCATTAGTAAATTTATTGAATATTTAGAAACTATAACCTTAGCTATATATGGCAAAGAAAATAATTTGGATAAAGTGTGTGAAACTTTATACAATTTTCATAACTTCTTTTTAAAACACGACTATTCTATGGCCTTTAAATCAGAAGAAACATGGAATTACTTTTACAACTTAATTCTTGACATTCATCGATATGAAAAGGAAGTTCCATCGATTTATGACGTTGTAGAAGCTTTAAGATGGCTTTATAGATTTTTTATAACTCTTATATCTCCTCTTCCACAAGCAGACATTTATCATTCTAGTGCTGCTGCGTTGTGCGGGTTACCGTGTATTTTGGCAAAGGAAAAGTTTGGAAGTAAGTTTTTACTTACAGAACATGGTATCTATGTTCGGGAACAGTATCTCTTTGTTTCTCGTGAAAAGTATCCTGTTCTTTCAAAGAGATTTATTATGGGGCTTATAAAGTTAATTTCAAGGCTTAATTATTACTTTGCTGACCAAATATCTCCAGTATGTGCATACAACAAAAGATGGGAAATAACATTCGGAAAGGTGAAAGAAGAAAAAATAAAAGTCATCTACAATGGTATAGATGTCGAACGTTTTAAAAAATTGGATGTTCCCAGAATGGATAGACCTACAGTTGTTACTATAGCCAGGATAGACCCTTTGAAAGATATTGAAACCTTCATACGTGCCTGTGATTTAGTCAGAAAAAAAATTCCAAATGTTCTCTGTAAAGTTTTCGGTCCACCTGTTGATGAAAAATACTTTGGAAGATGCCAAAAGCTTGTAAGGAAGTTAAACTTGGAAGGTAATTTTATCTTTGCTGGTAAGACATCCTCTCCTGAAAGAGCGATAAATGAAGGGGATATATTTGTTCTTACCAGCATTTCTGAAGCGTTTCCTTTTGCTGTTCTTGAAGCTATGGCCTGTGAAAAAGCAGTTGTATCTTCTGACGTAGGAGGAGTTAGGGAAGTTCTGGAAGGATATGGTTTCCTAGTAAAACCAAGAGATTATAGAGCCTTTGCAGAAAAAATAGTGTATTTATTTGAAAATCCATCAATCCTTGCAGAACTATCTGTTGCATCGCGCCAGAGGGTTCTTAATGGATTTAGAATTGAGGACATGACTACAAACTATAAGGAAAGTTATCTTTCACTTACAAGAAAGGAAGATGGTGTACTCTCATAGATATATTCAGCTCCTTAAAGAAATAACAGAAGGCAAAAGTAAACCTACCGATTATTGGGAAATTGCTGCTCTGTTAGAGTCAAACGGTATAAGAGATATAGACGCCAGGGAAGAATGGGGTAAAGAGGATATATTTTCTCTTGCAAGAGAACTGTACAAATATGTTGATTTATTGAAGTATGAAGTACGGAAAGAAACTTTAGAGGAAAGACCTTTTCTAATTAGAATTTTCTTGAATTACTTGAAAGGTACTCTCTTTGCCCTTCCGATGGCTATCCAAATAGTTTCAATGGTTATTGTTGGTGTTGGTATTTGGTCATACATACACTTTTCTTTAAGAGAAGCAACTGCAATAGCTTTTGGAACACTGTTAGCTCTTTTCTCTACTGGTGGAATAGCTCAAATGATAGGTAGAAAAGGACTTTTTTATTTAAAATTTGGAGAGTACTTACTTGCAAGTAAAATAACAAAACGTTTTTATCTGATAGGACTCATTTTAATAGCAGTTTATGCTATAACCATTTCGTTTGTTAACTACCTTATGAACCTCTTCCCTTTTTATATGTTCAAATTAGCAATTTTATATTACATTTTACTCAGCATAATATTCCTAGTATTTTCTATTTTCTACATGTTAAATGACTATTTCTCCCTTACACTTCTTACTTTTATAGGAATCTTATTGGTTTTACTCTTCTTTAAAGTTTTTCACTTTGGAATCTATACTTCTCAAATATTTGGTATGGGAATTTTAATATTAATATCAAACATTATCGCTTTTAGGAAATTAAGGAAATTAGAATTAATGAACTATGCAGAAGGAGTAGTTTTACCTAAAGCAGGAACTTTATTCTATACACTGTATCCTTTTTTCATTTACGGTAGTCTTTATTTTCTATTTCTAATAATGGATAGGTTGATGGCTTGGACAACATCCCATGGCTATATGCCATATTTCATGTGGTTTAATATGCCTTATGAAGTTGGAGTTGATTGGGCACTGTTTACTTTTATTGTTACTGTAGCTTTTATTGAAGTATTTATTAATGAATTAGGAATTCTTTCTTTCCAAAAAATAAAAGAAATAAGCGCTTACAGTGTTAAAGAATTCAATGAACATTTTTTAAGAATATATAGGCTTGCTCTTGTAGTATTCATTTTTGTAGGAATTATCTCAATAATATTTTCCTTTTTCGCCCCATTAATCCTTTCTGTTAAGTTTAAATTAAAATATGCTAATGTATTTTTCATACTAGTTAACCAAGAAGTTTTTTGGTTTGCCTCTATTGGTTACACCTTTTTATCAGTGGCCCTTCTTAATTGTGTTATTTTCTTTGCTTATTCACGTTATAACTTTGCTTTAAAATCAATAGCATTAGGAGTTCTAGTTAACCTAGCTGTTGGATTCGCATTTAGTAGATTAATTGAGTATTATTATGCTATAGTTGGTTTAACAGTGGGATCCGTTGTATTTGCCGCTGTAAGTACATATTATGCGTTGAAGTTTTTCAAGAGATTCCACTACTATTACTACTCTGCTTTCTAAATTTTGGAGGGGTAAAGTGTTCTTAAGTTTTGTAATTCCGGCTTTCAACGAAGAAAAAACAGTAGGGAGCGTTGTTCGTGAATTGAAGGAGGCATTTCCAGAAGCTGAAGTGATAGTTGTTGACGATGGTTCAACTGATGGCACTTATGAAGCAGCTGTTAAATCAGGAGCTGACCTTGTATTGAAACATGAAAATAATCAAGGAGCGGGAATGTCCGTAATTACAGGAATAAAAAACGCCAAGGGAAAGTACTGTATAGTAGTAGATGCTGACGGACAACACCCTATTTCCGAAGTAAAAAAAGTTGTTAAAGCCTTGGATGGAGAGGTGGATGCAGTATTTACTCAGAGACAATCTTTAACTTCTTCTGGATGGTTTAAGGCAATTGGAAAATTTATTTTAATAAAAGTAACTAACTTTTTTGTGAAGAAAAAATTTAAAGATATAAATTCAGGACTTTTAGCTATAAAAAGAGAAAAAATTTTAAACTATCTTGACCTTCTTCCACGTAGATATTCCTTTCCAACAGCCCTTATTATAATAGCACATTTATTGAAATTCAAAGTTAAATTTATAGATATCCAAGTAAGTCCTCGTAAGGCTGGTAGTAGTAAGGTTAAGTTAAAGGATTTTTTAAGAGCACTTTTTATTATTCTGTCAACAGTCGTGGTTTTTGAACCGTTGTACTTCTTTATTCCACTCGCAATATACTCCTTTTATGGAGCAATTGCTGGAGGTCTCATTAGCTTATTTTTCCCCAACATTCTTAATCCTATGGGATTTATACGATTTACAGAATTTTCGATAATAATGTTTATAGGTTTAGTTTCAAATCAAATTTCCATTGTTATAAGGAGGTTGCTAGAAGTTGGTAAAATTACTAAATCCTAAGAATTTAGAGGAAGTAGAAAAGTGGGAAACTTTTAATAGAAAAAAAGGATATCTTTGGCACTCTGCAAAATGGATATCAGTATTACATAAAACGTACGGTTTTAAACCATTTTACCTTTATGAAGAAGAGAATGGAGAGATAATATCAATATTTCCTCTTTTTCATGTAAAAGGGTTATTAGGTCTAAAGGATGAATTTGTTTCTGTTCCCCATGTTGAAACAGGAGGTGTAATAAATTCTGATAGATTCTCTAATTATTTAGATTTTCTCTCTTCCAATAGAGAAATAAAGAAATTAAGAATTTATCAATTTAAAGATAAAATCAATTCTTATCCATCAAATGATATTAACTCTATATTTTTTATAGATATACCTAAAACTCAAGATGAACTAATAAAATTTTTTAAAAAAAAGAAAAAACGAAGTTTAAGGAAAATTGAAAATAAAGATTTTCCAGTAAATTGGGGCTTTTCTCAGGAAAACTTAGAAAAGTTTTTCTATTTACTACGGAAAAGAATGAAAGAATTAGGTACTCCCTGGCATAAAAAAGAATTTTACATTAATACATTTCTAACATTCAGAGAAAACTTATTATTTCTATTAATGGAACAAAATAACACACCTGTAGGTGTATCTATAGCGGTAATCTATGGTAAAGTTTGCTACTCACTTTATCATCTTGTTCCAAGGAAATATCAAAGGTATGGAATAAGTTTGTCTCTATATTACTATTTAATGAAGAAAGCTCGTTCGGAAGGAGCCGAAGTATTTTGCTTTGGTAGAAGTAAGAAAGGAACAGGTCCGTATGAACTTAAAAAGAGTTTTGGAGCTGTAGAATATCCAATCCATATTTACTCATTCCGTAAGAAAAATAATTCTTTTATTCCAGAATATTCAGAATTTGTATCGCAAAAATATGGATGGATTTCTGATATTATCAGGAAGTTACCTATAAATGTCTTAGAACCAATAGCAGGAAGCATAAGAAAATGGGTTTATTGAAGAAAATTTTGCCTTTTTTAGGGATTTTTCTATTTTTTTGGATTCTTTTCACTCAGATAAGTTTTCAGAATATTCTTTATACCATAGAAAATATTTCCCCTTTGTACATGATAATTTCTATAGTATTTATGTTAATACTCGCTATTCTTAAATACTCAAGGATTTTTATCTTCCTTCGTGTTTTAGGGGTAAATTTGTCAGCCTCCGCCCTTTTGAGAATTTATACATCCTCTGTTCTTCTAAGTCAGGTTACAACATTTATAGTCTCTATATTTGCAGCAACTACAGCTACTATTGTATCCAACAAAGGAGAAAAGAAACTGAGAATAGGAAATGCTTATATCGCTGCTAATATCTTCGACCTTTTATTTGCAGTTTTAATATTTATTCTATGTATATTTTTCGATAAGGATATCCTTCAGAAACTTTCTTTCAACAGAGGAAAATTAGTATTTATAACTGTATTTGTTATTCCGTTAATTGCTATTTCTTTCCTAATTTTGAAATTTCGTTATAAAGAACATTATAACGAAATAACTTCATCCATAAGAAAGATACTGATTCCTGGTGTTATAACTACCATAGTAATATGGATCTTTTATACTTTAACATGTTTATTTGAAGCGAAGGCTTTCGGTGTTTCTGTACCTATTCCCTACCTTTTAACGGTTTATATCTCTGGTAGTATTATAACAGCTCTTCCTATTTCCATCGGAGGTCTTGGAACTCGGGATATTGTATTCATTTACTTGCTTTCTCTAAAAGGAATTCCTAATGAAGTTGCCTTCCTTTTGAGTCTTTTCAGCTACATCCTGAATCCCTCTCTTTCTATGTTTTTACTATATTTATTTAGTATAATTGTTAAGGATGATATATTGAGGTAAATGTGAAACTATGTTTTACCGTCGATGTTGAGCTTGACCTTGGTAATGGACCATCATCTTACGGAATAGATAAAGGATTACCCTTTATTCTCTCTATCTTGAAGGAATACGGAATTAAAGGAACATTTTTCATAAATGGACTATCTATAGATAGGTTAAAAGAAACAAAGCTCATAGAAAAAATTATTATTGATGGACATGAAATAGCATCCCACGGATATAGACATGTGGATTATAGAGAACTTCCTTTCGATGTTGCTAAAAAAGAACTATCCTACGTAAAGGATGTTTTACAATCTTTAACAGGAAAGGTAGTAAAAGGATTCAGAGCTCCCCAGTTCAGAGTAAACGATTACTTAATAGATATTTTGTGTGAAGTAGGATATATGTATGACTCTTCTGTTCCAGAACCTAAATGTATAAGTGCTGCTTCTCTACTGAGAGGGGTAAGAAGTTCCTCTCATCTCTTAAAATCAACTTGTCCTTTAGAATTTCCTATAACTTGCCTTTCAACCATTCCAATTCCCCACGGTCTTCTTTGGGTATCAAAAATTGGTTTTGAATTATATAAAAAGCTTTTCACTAATTTAGTAAAAAGAAAAAAACAGGTTAATTTTTATGTTCACCCGTTTGATATAGTTGCTTCAGATGCAATGGGTAAAAGAACTTTAAAAGGCGTTTTAAGAAAAAGTTTTTATCTCTTTAATTTAGAAAATCCGAGGAAGTTACTTGAAAATCTAGTTTTATTTTGGGCAGAAACAAAAGTTAAATTTTCAACACTTGAAACTCTTTTAGAAGGAGAAAAAAATGATTAGGTGTTTTCTTCTAATGATTGTTCTTTTAACTTCTCTTAGTTCTTGCTATAGAGAAAAAAGCAAGTGTAACTTTGATATATGTGATATTTTGAATACCAGTGAAAAAATAGAACTAATAGAAGTTCCTGATAAATATAGAGATATTGATGAGGAAACTAAAAATCTCTTGAAGGATTTTCCTTTTATTTCTTATAAGCCCATTTTGGATTTTTACGGTAAGTTTCCTCCTGAATTCTACTCTTCAATCAAACTCAAATGGAAATCAGCTCCTTTCGAGAAAGCCAACTATTGGAGATTAAGATGGGACCCTAAATTCTATGATTTTATTTATTTAAAACCTTTTTGGATAGGGAACCTTAGCTTGAAAACCAATGACCTGCTGAAAAATTTTGCTATTTCTTTAAATGTATCTCCGGAGGAAATAGAAATTCTCGAAAATTGGGTAAAAAATGGAGGTAATTTATGGATAGAGTCAGCTATATTTATCTCAAGTTATGATTTATCTTTGAGAAGGATAAAAAGGAAACAAATCATTTCTTTCTTGAGAAAGTTAAAAAAATGCAAACTTTTTGGTAGGAAAATTAGAGTTTTTCTTATAAAGGCAAAAAGAATTGATAAGTTCCATATAAAACCTGTTTTAAAAGAGGTTAATGTTGATAAAGACATCAGATTTTTTAAAGGAGTAAAAAAGCTTCTCTTAAAACAGGAAGACTACATAGGTATCTATTTTACAGTAGATGGTACTCCTATTATTAAAAGTAATGGTAGAGTCTATTCTAGTTATGTAGAATATGGAAAAGGCAAGGTAATAACAACTGTTCCCTTTGATTTTATTAATACATACTTTGATGGTGAACTTTATAGATGGAAACTTTTGTTATGGGCAATGGGATATAATGCTCGATAATTCGGGTAGTATAGAAAGTTTGGTTTTTACTTATCAACTCTACGTTTTGTTTAAATTTATATTAGGAATTGTGCTATATTATATTTTAATTCCTCACTGGATATTTCCAAAGGAAATTTACAGAGAGCTCCAAGGTTGGAAAGAGAGATTTGTTTTCAATATAATTGTAATGACTGGCTTTTCCACTCTTATATTTCCTTTTCTTGTAATATTAAAGCTTTTTGGTTTTATTTCACTTGTCAGTTTTTTTATAACTGTTAAACTTCTATTTATTAAATTTTACTATAAGCAACATATTAGTAAATATATCATACATTTGTACAATCGAACAATCTATTCTTTAATAAGATTTTTTGAAAAAACAAATGTTTACTTCCTCTTATATAAAAGAAACATTAAACGCAAACTTTTACCTGCAGTAAAAGAGAAAGTTTCGTTAGCTAACATTTTAAGATTTTTGTTGTTAGTAGCTGTATTTTTATTTTCTTCTCTTCCTTTTATTTACCGAGGATTGGTCAGTTGGGTAGAGGGGTCTCCTGATATTAGCCAGTTTTACTATTGGTTTAATCTTTTAAAAAAGAACGTTATTATAGATAGGACAGCTGGAGCTCCATACATGTGGGGCGGTCCCATGATTCTTCATTCTATTAATACTTTACTTAATATTGACCCTATACCGCTCGTAAATTTAGCTCCAATATTTTATATTGGTATATTTTTTTTAGGACTTTATATTTTTGTCTCATATATATGCAAAAAAATATCACACATTCCAACATTTTCCCCCCTACTAGCAGTTCTTATCTTCTCTACCATAATGTCTTATAAGTTTGGGGTTTACTTGCTAAGTGGTTCTATAACAACAACTGACCCCATGATATTTTCTTTTGGACCATTAAAAATCTACTATAAACCTTTCCTACCCCAGTTTTTAACAAACTTTTTAAATCAGCAGTTTACTTCTTTCTGGAGACTGACGGTTTATCTTGAAGAAGAACATGCTTTTGCGTTTTTTATATACACATTGTACATTTTCATAAGAACACTTGAAACTCGCAGGAACATATATCTTTTTTTATTCTCTATCTCTTTAGGAATATTATTAAGTATTCATGCTGCTTATGGAATAATAGTAATTTTTACTCTTATCCCAATTCTTCTTTACTCTTTTTTCGTTGACGGAATAGACCTTAGATTCCTTTTTAAAGGAATAAAGTGGGCTTTTATGGGAGGTTTTTTAGGTATTACATGGATAGTCCAACTTTTTATTTATGGACTACCCCCTATATTTGGAAAAGCTCTTCCTTTCCTAGATGTTTTACTCAATAGAAATAAACCTAAAGTAGCTGTTTCATTTAAACCTATTGACCTTTATGCTGTTACAATTTCAGTCCCTAACCTCTCAATTCTACTTCTCTTTGGAAATTCTTTATTGTTTTCTATTTTGGGATTGTTAGATAAGAGAAAATTAAAAATTCTCGGATATGTAGGAGCTTTTACAATAGGAGTTTTAACAATTCATTTCTTTTCCAACTTTGGTTTTCCTCCTCTTTCCGCTAAAACAAGAGTAAATAACCTTCTTGCCCTTTGTTATTCCATTCAACTTTCCATCATTTATTTTTTTATTTTTGAACTTTCTCTGTACAAATTTTTAAAGAAACTTCATTATTACTTTAGCTTTACTATTATCTCTTTATTATTAATTTTTTTAATTTATATATCCCCCTCCGAGAGCTACCTATTCTCTCCAAATTATAAGAAAACCATGACATCCATAGAACAGGAGGATTTTCCTGTAATAGTTTATAAAATCAGAAGAGAATTTCAACCCTTTACTTACACTATAGTTTCTAATGTTCAACAATTTGCTCAAGTAGTTGGAAAAGGATTTCACATGAATATTTTCACATTTTTACTTAACTATTCTCCCTATGACCGTTACCTTCGAATTCCAACTGATTATGTAATTCTTTTTGTGGAAAATATTCCCAAAAATTACATGGGGCTAGGAGAATTTTGGTTTAGATGGAGAATTGACCAAAACCTAGCACTAAAAACATGGATAATAGAGTATGCAAAACATCATAAAAACATTAAACTTTGGTTTTCCAACGATAGAGTAGAAGTATATATAATAGATAATCGAAGTTATACAAAACTTTTAAAAAAGGAAAAAGCCCATGCGCTTGGACTGTTGAAGTTCAGAAAGAAGGTGGACACCCTAAAATAAGATTTGAACTCCAACAAAAGGAGGTGTCCACCAATGAAACAATTAAAGAAATTCAAAGGAACATCCCTGCACATATCAAATACACCCTTCAAAAAAACAATCAAAAGAGGAACGAAAATAAAAACAAAACTCGACCTAACAAAAGACCCAAACGTGAGAAAAAGACTTAAATGGATTCAACATTACGAAAAACACCAAAATGCAAGACTAACCTGCAGATACTTCGGAATAAGTCCAACCACCTTCTACAAATGGAAAAATAGATACAAAAAGTACGGTTTAGAAGGCCTCAAAGACAGAAACAAAAGACCCCACAGAGTAAGACAACCTCAGAT